>CAMFLJ010000118.1 GCA_945957335.1 uncultured Actinomycetes bacterium
GCTCAAGGCCAAGTACGCCCTGCTGTGGCTCTCCGTCGGCGGTCTCATGGTCGTGGTCGCCGCGGTGCCCGGCCTGCTCGACTGGACCGCCGACCGGCTCGGGATCTACTACGAGCCCACCCTCCTGATCCTGCTGGCGCTGACCCTGCTGCTGCTCGTGGTCATGCACTTCTCCTACGAGCTCACGCGCATGGAGAACCGCGTCCGCACGCTGGCGGAGGAGTCCGCCATCATCCGCCACCGCCTGGCCGAGCTCGAGGAGCGCCTCGGCGTCGAGCCCGCCGGGCCCCAGCCCGAGGCGTCCGACCCCTCGGCCTGAGCCCGGGCCTCAGCCCGGGCCTCAGCCCAGGCCGGCGAGGCTGCGGGCGTAGGCGAGCACCCGGCTGGGGTCGTAGGCCCGCTGGATCAGCATCTTCTCGGCCTCCAGCGAGCCCTCGGCGTGGATGGCGAGCACCGCGTGGTAGCCGCCGAACTCGCCGGTGGTGAGGTCGGAGACCATCGCCATCGCCCGCATGCGCTCCTCGCCGTCGACGCCGGCGCGGCCGCTCAGGTACTTGCGCAGGAGGTCGCCGGTGGCCGGGTTCTCGAAGTCGGCGCCGCCCGGCGCGGTGACGAGGTGGCCGCCCGAGAGGTCCTGCACGTGCTGGAGGGCCTGGTGGTAGCCGTGGGCGAAGTGCGACTTGGCGATGTTGACCACCAGCGGGTCGGGCACGAAGACGCCCGCGTCGTCGGGCTCGCCGCGGCGGGCGGCCGACTCGACCAGGGCCCGGAGCGTCTCGGCGTAGGCGATGAGCCAGGTCAGCTTCTCGCGGACGTGGTGGGCCTTGGCGATGCCGTTGAGGTCGGCCATCAGTGCGCCGGCGCCGACGAGGGCGTCGACCAGAGGCAGCTTGTAGGAGATGGCGGTGAATCGGTGGTAGTCGACGAAGGCCAGGGCGAGCGGCCCGGCCATCTCGGCCTCGCGGCAGAGGAACACGCGCTCGTTGGGCACGAACACGTCGTCGAAGATGGTGGTGGTCTCCATCATCAGGCGCTGTGAGCTGATGGGAGAGTCGAAGGCGGAGCCCGGGTTGGTGCCGTAGGGGCTGGCCACCAGGATCAGGCCGGGCGTGGCGGTGGGGACGGCGAAGCTCACCGCCCAGTCGGCCGAGTCGGGGCCCATGGCCCGGGTGGGCAGCACGATGAGCTCGTTGGTGTTCGGGGTGCAGCTGGTGTGTACCTTGGCGCCGCGCACCACGATGCCGTCGGGCCGCACCTCGACCACCCGCAGGTAGGCGTCGGGGTCGGGCTGCTGGGCCGGGCCGAGGCTGCGGTCGCCCTTCACGTCGGTCTGCGCCACCGACATGGCGAGGTCGTTGTCGCGGCAGTGCGCCAGGTAGTCGGCGATGCGGCCGCCGCGCTCGTTGTCACCCCGGAGGGCGTCGAGCTGGCGGCCGACCCGGCGCAGGGCGAACAGCGCGTCGGTGCCGATCTCCTTGATGAGCGGCACGAGGGTCTGGCTGCGGCCGGTGGCGGCCTCGATGAGGTCGGCCCGCTTCTGGAGGTCGTCGGTGCTCCGGGGCTCGTCGAAGTAGCGGCTGTAGGGCCCGTCGGGCCCCTCGACCACGGCGAGCTCTCGGGTGTCGGGCTCCTCGGCCATCACGAAGTCGATCGAGGCGTGGCGGATGGCCCGGGCGATCACCGGGTGCTCGGTGACGTCGGGGACCCGTTCTCCCTGGTAGTAGACGGTGCGCTCGTCCCGCAGCGACTCGACGTACTGGGCGGGGGTCCGCAGTGGCATGGTGCTCCTCGACAGGGCCACTCGACGGGGGCGTGACGTGGCGCGGCCACGTTAACGCGCGGCCGAACGGCCCCTCCGGACCCGGGGAGAGCCCCGTCGGGGGCCCCTGCACGGCACTAGGTTGTCCGGCCGTGCGCCGCCCGCTGGTCGACCCGCCCGCCCCGACCATGTCCCGCCGGGCCTTCTACGTCGCCCTGTGCGTGCTGAGCCTGCTCGGCCTCGCCGTGCGGGTGGGCCACCTCGTCGTGGACCAGCGCGACCAGGCGCCGACCGGCGACGCCGCCTTCTACCACCGCACCGCGAACCTGATCGCCGACGGCAAGGGCTACATCGACCCCTTCCGCTACGACGACGGCTTCCAGGGCACCTTCGAGCGCACCGCACCCGACGGCACCGTCGAGACCGTCGAGGTCACCTACCCGCCCGGGATCGAGCAGGCCACGGCCTCGCACCCGCCGGTGTGGCCCTACCTGCTGTCGGTGGCGTCCCGGATCGGGCTCGACTCGCCCAACGAGCACCGCATGGTGGGCGTGCTGATCGGCTCGCTCGCCGTGTTCCTGATCGGCATGGCCGGACGCGACCTGTTTGGTGACCGCGTCGGGCTGGTCTCGGCCGGCATCGCCGCGGTGTACGGGTTCCTGTGGCTGAACGACGCAGCGCTGATGAGCGAGCCGGTGGCCACCCTGATGGTGCCGCTCACCACGATCGTGGCCCTGCGGTGGTGGCGCGCCCCCCGGTGGCAGACCGCCTTCCTCCTCGGCCTCCTGGCCGGGGTCGGCGGCCTCGTCCGGTCCGAGCTGCTCGCCTACGCCCCGCTGGTGGTGCTCGGCGCGCTCGTCATCGGCGGCCGGCCCCGCAAGCTGCTCGCCCGCGACCTCGGGGTGGTGGTGGCGGTGGCCCTGGTGGTGCTCGGGCCGTGGCTGGTGCGCAACCTGACCGCGTTCGAGAAGCCGATCCTGCTCTCGCCCACGGGCACGATGCTGGCCCAGACCAACTGCGACGCCACCTACTACGGCGACAAGTTGGGCTACTGGGAGCTGCTCTGCGGCCAGCCCGAGCCCACCGGGCCGAACGGCGAGCTGCTCGACGAGTCGCAGCGCGACCAGGTCCGGCGCCAGCAGGCCACCACCTACGCCGAGGACCACCTCGGGCGCCTGGTCACGGTGGCCGCACCGCTGCGGGTGCTGCGGATGTTCAACGTCTACGACCCGGTGCAGACCGCCCGCTTCGACATCTACGTCGAGAACCGCGACTTCCGGCTCTCCATCTTCGCCCTGGTCGAGTACTACCTGGTCGCGGTCGCCGCCATCGCCGGCGTGGTCGTGGCCCGCCGTCGGCGGCTGCCGCTCTTCGTCGTCCTGCTGTGGCCGGCGCTGGTGGCGGGCGTGGCCCTGATCGGCTTCGGCAACAACCGCTACCGCGTGACCGCCGAGCCGTCGTTCATCTGGCTGGCGTCGCTGGCGCTGTGCGCCGCCGCCGGCCACCTGTGGGCCAGGAAGCGCACCACCGACTCGGCCACCACGGAGAGCACGGCGATCAGCACCAGCTGATGCGTGATGGCGAAGCCGGCCGGCCACTCGACGCCCGGCAGGTAGCGGCGCCGCACCTGGAGGCCGACGTAGACGAGCACGGTGCCGCCGATCAGAGCGGCGGGCACCGCCAACAGGAGGGCGCGGCCCTGCGCCCACCATGCGGCGACGAGGGTGAGCACCGCGATGGCGAGCCCGACCAGGGGGCCGCCGATGAACAGGCCGAGCAGGCCCATGCCCACGGCCGCGCCGATCCGCGCCCGGGTGGTGGCGAGCGGCGACGGCTGCCAGGGGAGCGCCGCCGTCGGGCCCACGGCCGCGCCGTCGACCGAGTCGTGGACGAGGTCGCGCTCGTCGGCGGTGGCGGCGCGGCCCCTGCGGCGGCGCAGCGTGGAGGCGAGCAGCAGGGCGAGCACCCCGGCGAACCACGCACCCGACACCGCCACGGCCGCCCACACCACCCGCTGGGGGGTCCAGCGCAGGGTGACGGTGAACGTGCCGCTCCCGTCGCCGATGGCCGACGGGTCGACGTGCCAGCCGTTGGCGAAGCCGTCGACCAGGACGGGCTCTCCCAGGTCGGGGCCGCCATCGACCTTGGCGGTCCAGCCCGGTGAGAGCGACTGGCCGAGCACCAGCCAGAACGGGTCGGTGGCGCCGTCGACCTTCACCGAGTAGCTGAGGTCGCCGGTCTGGTCGACGGTGAGCTGGGGCACCGCGGCGGTGTCGGAGGCCGCGGTCGCCGAGGCGGCGGACGCCGTGGTCGTCGCAGCGGAGGCCCCGGCACCGCCCTGGTCGGACGAGTTCTTCCCCGCCGGGAAGGTCCCGTCGGCCGCGACCGTGCGGGCCGGGTCGGAGCCGAGCTGCACGCGGTCGAGGTCGATGCCGCTGTCGAGGCCGGGCGTCCCGGCCAGGGTGTGGTCGCCGGCGGTGAGGGCGACGGGCCCGGCGGCGCAGGGCGTGACCGCCAGGGGCTGGCGGTCGAGGGCGTCGGTGACCGTGCCCTTCAGCTGCACGGGCACGTCGGTGCCGTCGAGGGCCATCACCCCGGTGTGGCATGTGCCCGGCATCGTGGCGGGCAGCGGGCCGACGGTGACCGGCAGGCCCAGCTCGGCGATGGCGACGGGCATCAGGTGGTCGTTGCCGCTGAAGTACTCCTTGGTCGACACGCCCCGCACCGAGCCGATGGCCACCTGGATGGTGGCGCTGGTGAAGGGCTCGACGGGCACGGTGACCTTGGTGGTGGCGCCGGGCGTGGTGCCGTCGGCGATCTCGGGCACGGTCACGGTGCGGGTGGAGCCGTCGGCGAGGGTGAGCACGAGGGAGGTGGGCACCGAGTGGCGGCCGTCGGCGACGATCTGCAGGTCGAGGTGGTCGACGCTCACCGGCGAGGGCGCCTGCACGGTGACGTGGCGGCCGACCTGGTCACCGAAGCCGAGGGTCCAGGCGGTGGTCGGGTCGCCGTCGAGCAGCGACGAGGGGCGGTCGACCAGGGCGCCGCTGAGGTAGTCGTCGCCGGTGACGACCGGGTAGCCGGCGTCGAGCCCGGGACGGCCGACGAGCTGGTCGACCACGGCCCCGTCGGCCCGGCCGCTGAGGCGGGCCTGGCCGGTGAGGTCGAAGCCGCGGGGCTCGGGCGTGGTGAAGATGCGCCGCAGCGAGAGCTCGGGGTCCTGGCGGAAGCCCTCGACCGGGTAGGCCCGCGACCGGCTGAAGAGGAAGGTGAGCGGGGTGGTCGACCCGGTCCAGGCGTCGAGACCGGCGGCCGGCACCCGGATCCACTCGGTGGCGGTGACGCCGGGGATGCGGAGCTCGCGGATGCCGACGTTCGACCAGCCGAGGAACGACTGCAGGCCCGAGACGTTGGCGCCGTCGATGCGCACGGAGAGCGACGAGAAGGTGCGCTCGCCCCCCAGGTCGATCCGCTGGCCGGCGTCGGTGAACGAGGGGTCGGTGAGGTCGACGGTGACGGCGTCCTGGCCGTCGAGCACGACGGTGACCTTGGTGATGAAGCGGTTGCCGCGGAGCTGGGTGAGGTCGACGTGGTCGGCGGTGACCGGGTGGGTGAGGTCGACCTGCAGGCGGTCGCCGACGACCTCGCTGTAGCCGCCGGTGCTCCAGGCGGTGCGGAGGTCGCCGTCGATGGCGTTCACCGGCCGGGCCTCGGGGGAGTAGGCGACGATGTTGCCGTAGCTCGTGGCCCGGACGTTGGCCACGTCGGGGCCGTACTCGGCCACGCTCAGCTGGTCGTCGGTGACACCGGGGAACACGTCGAGGCGGGTGTCCTTGGTGTCCTTCACGAGCGGCACCGAGCCGGCGGCCTCGGTGGCGCCGTAGTTCTCTCGGGTGGTGCCCCAGCGCTGGGCCCGGCGCCGGTTCGTGTCGGTGACGACGAACGACGGCGAGCCACCGTTCACCGTGTCGGCGGCGGTGGGGTTGGCCAGGAGGGTGTCGGCGTAGAAGAGCGCACCGTCGCCGGTGAGCAGCCCCGACTCGGCGGCGTCGACCACGCCCTCGCCGTCGCCCCACATCACGAGCGAGCCGCTGGTGCTCTCGGCCCGCACGACGGGTCGCACGCCGTCGATCGGGAAGATGGCGAGCGGCGGCGCGGTGTCCGCGTCGGTCGGGCGGGCCAGCTCCTGCTCGTCGACGGTGGGCTGGCGCGGGTCGGCGACGGCCACGCCGGGGTCACCGAAGATCTGGGGGGTGCCGAGGCCGTCGGCCCCGGCCGTGTGGAAGAGGTTCCAGAGGTCGGCCGGGCGGGGGCCGCGGTAGCGCTCGTACTGGCTGTCCATCCGCAGCAGCAGGTCGGAGGCCGACAGCAGGCGGGCGACGGGGGCCACCGAGGCGGGGTCGCCGACGCCCTCCTGGAAGCGGCGGTCGAGGGCCCGGAGCAGGTCGGTGCTGGCCGGGGTGCCGTAGGCGGTGAGCTCCCGGCCGATCCAGGGCCGGTCGATGATGCCGGGGGTGAGCGGGTCCTGGGTCTGGCCCCAGCGGTAGGCGGCGAAGTCGGAGCCGGGCAGCTCGAGCACCCGGGTGTCGGTGCCCTTGGCGTCGAGGGCGGCGGCCGCCTCCTGCCAGTAGGAGGGCAGCTCGTTGGGGTAGCGCAGGTCGTTGGAGACGAGCTGGCCCTTCCACAGCGGCGGCAGCGCCAGGAGGGCGACCAGGATGAGCGCCACCGCCGCCACCGGGCCGAGCCAGGCGGGGCGCCCGACCCGGCGCGTGGTGCCGTCGGCCGCGGCGCGGCGGGGCAGGGCCACGCGGGAGGTGAGCGCCTCCACGCCCGTGGCGAGCAGCGCGGCCAGGCCGAGCACCAGCAGCGGCACGGCCCGAGGCGAGTTGCGCAGGGCGAAGCCGGCGGCGGTGCCGCTGATCGCCTTCACGAGGGCGCCGAACGGCGAGGGGTCGTGGAAGGGGTAGGTGCCGATGCCCAGCACCAGGCCGACGAGCACCAGCCCGAGGAAGAACGCCCGGTAGCGCCAGCGGGTGACCACCGCCGAGAGCAGGCCGAGGGCGGGCAGGATGAAGGCGACGACGAGCATGCCCGGGTTCTGGGTGTAGAGCATGCTCGTGCCGGTCCACTGGGACAGGCCGTCTCGCCCGTAGAAGTACCAGTAGCCGAGGCCGCGGAAGATCTCGCCCGAGGTGGAGGTCTGGGCGATGGTGTCGAGGCTCTCGGTGAGCTGGAGGATCGGCAGGCCGAACTTGCCCTGCACCCACAGCCCGGCCACCCACCACAGCTGGGCGGGGATGGTGGTGGCAGCGGTGCGCAGGAGCGCGCCACCGGCCTGGCGGGGCGTGGCCTCCCGGGTGCCCCAGATCATGAACGGCACCAGCAGGATCGGCCCGATGAGCACGTAGATCACCGAGCTGGCGTTGGTGCCGGCCATCAGGGTGACGACCACCGCGATCCAGGCGGGCGCCCGCCACGTGCGCTCGAGGAGGGCCTGGCGGGTCAGCCCGATGAGCCACGGGAGGGCGGCCCACGGCAGCAGGATCACCGACGTGCGGCCCATGTAGGCCAGCAGGTAGGGGCTGAGCATGTAGGCGAAGCCGCCCACGGCCACCGCCGCGCCCCGCACGCCGAGGCGGCGCAGCATCCACATGGTGCCGGCCCCGGCGGCGAACAGCAGGGTGCCCATCCAGAGGCGCTGGGCGACCCACGTGGGCACGCCGAGCGTGTGCATCAGCCAGTAGTACGGGCCGAGGGGGAACAGGTAGCCGATGTTCTGGTGGGTGACCGTGCCGGTGTCGACGTGGGTGTTCCACATCAGCCCGGCCCGCTCCATCAGGCGGCTGGGGTCGAGGTAGAGGTAGGCCTTGGTGTCGGCGGCGATCCAGCCCCGGGCGGTGAGCAGCAGCGGCACGTAGGCCACGGCGGCCATGGCGGCCACGGTGAGGCGGCGCGCCAGGCGCGTCGAACCGGGCCCGGAGCCTGGCGCGTCGGTGTCAGCGGTGGCGGGGGCGGTCACGGGTCAGCTGGTCCCCGAGGGCGGGTCGCAGCCACCGGGCGGGTCGTCGTAGGTCGCCAGCTGGCGCCACGACGCGCTCTCCCACCCGGGCGTGGCCGGGCTCGACCAGCCCAGCTGCACCAGCTGGTCGATGATCGCCTGCGACATGCGCACCGCGCCGTCCTGGCAGAGATGCCAGCCGTCGGCGCCGCGGAGGACGAGCCACGAGCCGTCGGGCTGCTGGAGGTTCTTCGGGTACTCGCCGTTGGCGTCGGCGAGCACACCGCCGACCGTGGGGTTGGCCACGATGCCGGGGTAGCGGGAGGGCAGCTCGGCGTAGACGGCGTTCACGGCCTGCATCTCGGGGGGAGTGCTCTTGCCGCCGGGCATGACGGGCAGCCACAGGATCTTGGCGCCCTTGGCGGAGAGGATGCCGACGGCCTCGTCGACCAGCGCCCGGTAGGCGTCGGCGCCGTTCTCGCGGACGAACTTGCCGTCCCAGCCGCCCATCATCATCACCACGACGTCGGGGTCCTGGTCGTTGATCGTCTGGGACCAGCCCTCGCGCCAGCCGAACGGGCCGGAGAGGCCGAACCCCGGCCCGGCGGCCTCGATGACCGACGACGTGCCGGTGGACTGCAGGGCAGCGGTGAGCCCCGGCATCATGCTGACCATCCCGGAGTCGCCGAGGATCATCACCGTGTTGGCGGTCTGGGCGGTGGGCGGCACGGTGGTGCCGTCGGCCGGCGGCGTGGTGACGACGGTGGGGTCGACGTCGCCGATCTTGGCGTTGCCGAAGGCGATGTTGCTGCGGGGCGGGTGGAGGGTGACGACGAACGCGGTGGTGGCCACGATCACGGCCCCGGCGAGCCCGGCCACCAGGAGCTGGCGGCCGGTGCGGATCATGGTGCCCCGCCGGATCGGCTGCTCGAGCAGGAAGAACGACGCCACCGCGATCGCGGTGGTGACGGCCATGCGCACTACGAAGAGCGGCAGGGTCGAGAGCCCGGTGCGGTCCTGGTCGATCAGCAGGAAGATCGGCCAGTGGTAGAGGTACAGCCCGTAGGAGATCAGGCCGGCCCAGCGCAGGGCGGGGATCGACAGCACCCGTGACACCAGCCCGCCCCGCGTGGTGGCGTAGATGATCACCGTGGTGCACATCGCGTAGAGGGGCAGGCCACCGTCGACCAGGCGTGACGAGCTCTGCGGCACCCGCCACCAGGCCCAGAGCATGGCGGCCAGTGCGACCGCCCCGGCGAGGTCGGCCAGGGTCGTGACCGTGCGGTCGAGCGAGGCGCGGGCCTCGGCGTGCGTGAGGGTGGCGGTGGTCGTGCCGGGGAGGTCGATGGCTGCCTCGGCGTCGGCCTGCGTTCCCTCGGCGACGGTGGCCCGCTCGGCCGGCCCGCGCCGCCCGGACCACCACACGGCCAGGAGGCACCCGAAGAGCAGCTCGGCGGCCCGGGTGTCGGTGCCGTAGTAGACGCGGTCGAACTGGTGGTGCAGGGCCAGCTCGATGCCGACGGAGGCGACCAGGCCCACCACGAGGGCGGCGGTCAGCAGCCGGCGCCCCCCGAGCTTCATCAGCCCCCACGCCAGCGGTGGGAAGAACAGGTAGAACTGCTCTTCGATCGCCAGCGACCAGAAGTGCTGCAGCGGGCTGGGCGCCGAGAACAGGTCGGCGTAGCTGGTGCCGGCGGTCAGGAACCGCCAGTTGGCCATGTAGGCGAGGCTGCCGAGCATGTCGCCGCGCAGGTTGGCCAGCTGCTGGGGCGAGCCCACCCGCCACCACACCAGGCCGACGATGCCGATCGCGACCAGGGCGGCCGGCAGCAGGCGCCGGAAGCGGCGCACCCAGAAGCGGCCGAGGGCGATGGTGCTGCGCATGTCGAACTCGCGCACCAGCAGGTTGGTGATGAGGAAGCCCGACAGGGTGAAGAAGGTCGAGACGCCGAGGTAGCCGCCGCGCGCCCACGTGAAGCCGCCGTGGAACAGCAGCACGCCGATGACGGCGAGCCCGCGCAGGCCGTCGAGCCCGGGCAGGTGGGGCATCCGCTGACCCCTGAGCCCGACCTCGGACGGCGGGGCCTCGGGATCTCGGGTCACGAGCGTCGCGCTCAGCGATCCGCTCCCCGGGACGGGCCGGAGCCGACGGTGGTCATCGACGTGGAAGGTACCAGCCCGGCCCGGCGCGGCCGCTGCACCGCGGGGTGCGGAGGGCGCGGCGGGGAGGCGGTGCGGTGCGGGCTCAGCCGAGCTCGTCGAGCATGGTCGAGAGGGCCGCCGAGGCGGGGTTCTCGAGCCAGATGGTGTGCTCGGCCGGGAGGTCGCCGCGCTGCTCCCACCGGTTCATCACCCGGACCACGATCACGCAGTAGCGGGCGGCGGCGAAGATCTCGTGCGGCGTGGTGTCGATGGGGGTCCGGCCGGACGCCTCGAAGTAGATGCGGCGCTGCTCGTCGCGGTCGGGATCGCCCTCGAGCCGGGTGTCGTCGGGGTGGGTCGTGCGGTCGAACATCA
>CAMFLJ010000119.1 GCA_945957335.1 uncultured Actinomycetes bacterium
GCCCAGCCGCGCCCGCAAGGCGGCACCCCCCAAGCCGCCTGCGAAGAAGGCCGCTGCTGGACGGCCCCGGAAGGCCGCCGAGGCCCGACCGCCGCAGGCCGCCGCCGTGGCCCGCGCCGAACAGCAGCGAGCCACCGGCGTGCGCCAGGCCCCGCCCGACGACCGTCCCGTCGCCGACGCCGTCGGCGCCCGGTGGGCGCAGTCCGGCGACGCGCTCACCACGAACACCGGCACACGCGTCGACGACACCGACAACAGCCTCACCGCCGGCGAGCGCGGGCCCACCCTCCTCGAGGACTTCCACCTCCGCGAGAAGATCACCCACTTCGACCACGAGCGCATCCCCGAGCGCGTGGTCCACGCGCGGGGCGCGGGCGCCCACGGCCGCTTCGTGGTCCACGACGGCCTCGAGGACATCTGCCGGTCGGCGTTCCTGCGCACCGGGGCGGAGACGCCGGTGTTCACCCGGTTCTCGACGGTGGTCGGCTCCCGTGGCTCCGCCGACACCGTCCGCGACGTCCGCGGCTTCGCCACGAAGTTCTACACGGACGAGGGCATCTTCGATCTCGTCGGCAACAACATCCCGGTCTTCTTCATCCAGGACGGCATCAAGTTCCCGGACCTCATCCACGCGGCCAAGCCCGAGCCCGACCGCGAGATCCCTCAGGCCCAGACCGCCCACGACACCTTCTGGGACTTCATCGGCCTCCAGCCCGAGTCGCTCCACATGGTGATGTGGGCGATGTCGGACCGGGCGATCCCGCGCTCCTACGCCACCATGGAGGGCTTCGGGGTGCACACGTTCCGCCTGGCGAACGCCGCCGGTGAGACGGTGCTCGTGAAGTTCCACTGGAAGCCGGTGGCGGGCGTGCACTCGCTCGTGTGGGAAGAGGCGCAGCTGATCGCGGGCATGGACCCCGACTTCCACCGCCGCGACCTCTACGAGCGCATCGCCAGCGGCAACCCGCCCCAGTGGGAGCTCGGCGTGCAGGTCATGCCCGACACCCCGGAGCAGACCTTCGAGGGCATCGACCTGCTCGACGCCACCAAGCTCGTCCCCGAGGAGCTGTGCCCGGTTCGCCTGGTCGGCACCCTCACCCTGGATCGTCAGCCGACCAACTTCTTCGCCGAGACGGAGCAGGTGGCGTTCCACCCCGGCCACGTCGTGCCCGGCATCGACTTCGTCGACGACCCGCTGCTGCACGCCAGGCTCTTTTCCTACATCGACACCCAGCTCACCCGGCTCGGCGGCCCGAACTTCGACCAGATCCCCATCAACCGCCCCGCCTCACCGGTGAACAACAACCAGCGCGACGGGTTCATGCAGCAGGCCGTGCACGAGGGCATCGCCCCGTACGCGATCAACAGCCTCGACGGCGGCTGCCCCTTCGCCGGGGCCGAGGGCAGCTACACCCACCAGCCCCGCGAGGTGCCGGGGCCCAAGGTGCGCCAGCGCCCCCGCAGCTTCGACGACCACACCAGCCAGGCCGCCCTCTTCCTCCGGTCGCTCACCGCTCCCGAGCAGGAGCACCTGGCCAACGCCCTCACCTTCGAGCTCGGCAAGTGCACCAACGCCGAGGTCGTGGCCCGGGTGGTCGCCCACCTGGCGAACGTCGATGCCGAGCTGACCGCCTTCGTGGCCGCCCACCTGGGCATCGACGCCCCGGCCGGCTCACCCGAGGCCGAGGAGCTGCAGTCGCCGGCGCTGTCGATGGTGCCGGCCGAGCCGGGACCGGTCGAGGGCCGCAAGCTCGCCGTGCTGGTCGACGACGAGACCCCCGCGGCGGTGGTCGACACGTGGCGGGGGGTGGCCGACCCGCTCGGGGTCGAGGTGGTCACCGTCGGCCCGCGCTTCGGGGTGCTGGGTGGAGGCGTCACGGTCGACCGCTCGCTGCACGTCACCCACTCGACGGAGTACGACGCCGTGGTGCTCGCCGCTCGGCCCGACGCCGGGATGGCCGTGCTGGTGCAGGAGGCGTACCGCCACCACAAGACGGTGGGGTCGTCGGCCCCGCTCGACGAGGACGCCCTCGCCCCGCTCGGCATCGACGCCGGCTCACCCGGGGTCGAGCGCGACCCGGAGGCGCTGCTCACGGCGATGGGCCTCCACCGCCACTGGGACCGGCCCCGGCTCGTGCCGCCCGGCCTGGCCTGAACGAGCGGTCGCCCGCCCGTGGCAACGAGGCCGCGGGCGGGTGACGGCGGGGCGGGGGTCGAGGCGCGTTGGAGGGTCAGCCGGCCCCGAACATCGACAGCCACTCCTGCTCGTTACGAGGACGGAAGACGAAGTTCACCCGGCGGGTGTCACCCATCGACGCGTAGGGCGCCGCCGAGTAGAGGTGTCCCGGGAAGAGCAGCGAGTCGTCGGGCACCTTGCTGAGCGTGTGGGTGAGCGAGTGGTAGAGCGCCTTCGGGTCGCCGCCGGGCAGGTCGGTGCGACCGCACCCCTCGAGGAAGAGCGTGTCGCCGGCCACCAGCGCGCCGTCGAGCATGAAGCACTGGCTGCCCGGCGTGTGGCCAGGGGTGTGCACCAGCTCGATCGGGATGTCGCCGACCGTGACGACGTCGCCGCTGCGGTGGCTGACGATCTCGGAGTCGGTGAGCCCGGTGACCTTCTGGACGAGCGGGGCCTCTTCGGTCTGCACGTGCAGGGGCACGTCGGCCAGCTCGAGCAGCTCCTTCACACCGGCGATCTCGTAGCCCATCATCGAGCCGCCCACGTGGTCGGAGTGGTAGTGGGTGGCCAGCGCGCCGGTGAGGCGCATGCCGTCGGCGGCGAGCACGTCGAGGATGCCGGCCGGGTCGTAGGCGGGGTCGATCACCACGGCCTCGCCCGTCTCGCGGTCGCCGATCAGGTAGACGAAGTTGACCATCTGGCGGGCCAGCGGGTCGGTGCGGGCGATGTCGCGACCGGCCAGCAGCTGGCGGAAGTAGAGGCGGGGCAGCTCGGTGTCGGCGGGCGCGGCGTCGGTCATGGGGACATTCTCGCCCGACGCGGGCACACTTTCCTCGTGGGCGACACCGTCAGCGCCGCCACGATGGTCCCGCCGGCGTCGGCCCTGCCCGACGTGCTGCCGACCGATCGCCTCACCGCCACGGGCATGCCGCGGCCGTTCCTGCGCGAGGAGCTGCGCCGCATCCCGAACGCCCGCAACGTGCTCAACGTGGCGTCGGTGTGGGCGCAGACCGCCGGCCTGCTCGCCCTCGTGTGCTGGGCGACGCCGAAGCTCCCGCTGTGGCTGGCCGTGCCCGTGTGGGCCGCGGCCTTCCTGCTGGTGGGCCGCGGGTTCGCCCTGTTCTCGATCCTGGCCCACGAGGCCGCCCACCGACTGCTGTTCAGCCGCAAGGCGGTGAACGACGTGGTGGGGCGCTGGCCGCTCGCCTACCCGGCGTTCGTGCCCTTCGACGCCTACCGCCGCAGCCACTTCGCCCACCACCGCGACGAGCTCGGCCCCAACGAGCCCGACCTCAACCTGTACCTCGGCTACCCGGTCACCCGGGCGTCGTGGCGGCGCAAGCTCCGGCGCGACGCGCTGGGCAGCTCGGGCTGGAAGAACCTCAAGGGCCTGCTGCTCGCCCTCACCAAGCCATCGGCCCGGCCGGTCGCCCTGCGCATCGTCGCCGCCCAGGTCGTGCTGTTCGTCGCCATGGGCCTGCTCTCGGGCCGCTGGTGGTTGTGGCCGGTGATGTGGCTGGCCCCGTGGATGACGGTGTGGCGCGTGCTGAACCGCCTGCGGGCGGTGGCCGAGCACGGCGGCATGGAGCACTCGGCCGACCGGCGGCGCACCACCCACGTCGTGCGCCAGACGCTGCTCCCCCGCTTCTGGATCGTGCCGTTCAACACGGGCTGGCACCTCGCCCACCACGCCGACATGGGGGTGCCGTTCCAGCACCTGCCCGCCCTGCACGACGAGCTCGTGCGCTCCGGCTGGGTGACCCCGTCGCTCGAGTACCGCACCTACTCGGAGCTCTGGAGGGCTGCATCTTCGGGATATGACAGTGAGCCGGCTATTGTCTTCTGAGCTGTCACGATCCCAGGAGCGCCCATGTCTCGCAAGCCGTTCGTCGCCGCTGCCCTCGTGGCCAGCACCTTCGCCGTCGGGGTGATCGTGGCCCCGCCCGCGCTCTCCGACATCGGGCCCAATGCCGGTGACATCGCTGCAAGCTCCCCCGCCTACCCGGGCGGGCCGCTCACGCTGACCGTCACGACGGGCTTCTCCTGCGACGCCAACACCACGTTCGATCCGCCCGACAGCACGGCCACCGTGCTCTCGCAGGACGCCAGCACCGTGATCGTGGCCGACACCCCGCTCGTCGCGACCGCCACCGGAGGGACCGTCACCGTCACGCTCCCGGCCGACCTGCCGCTCGGCACCTACACGATGCAGTTCCTCTGCAACAACGACCAGGTCTCCTCGACCTTCGGCAGCAACGAGTTCGAGGTGACGGCCGCGCCTCCGACCACCACCACGGCCCCGACGACCACCACGGCCGCTCCTGCTGTGGCGGCCGCGACCACCCCGAGCTTCACCGGCTGACCCTCGGGCGCCGAGTGGGTGGCGCCTCCGGAGCTCTGGAAGACTGCAGCTTCGGGCTGAGGGCGCCGACGTCGGAGCCCCGGCCGAAGCCGCAGGGGGAACCGACATGACCGCAGTGGAGTCCGATCGCGCCGACCGCACCCACGAGCCGCTCACCGACCAGTTCATGGGCGTCGAGCTGAGCGTCGACGACGCCAGCCAGCTGTACGCCGACCTGAGGTCGAAGGGCCGGCTGCTGTGGAACGCGACGCAGGGGTTCTGGGTCGCCCCGCACCACGCCGAGGTCATGCAGGTGTCGACCAGCCCCGACACGTTCTGCTCGGGCAAGGGCATCCTCACCTTCGAGATCGGTGCCGACTACGCCGGCAAGCCGCCGACGATGATGCACACCGACCCGCCGGACCACACCCGCTATCGCACGCTCGTGCAGCCGGCGTTCGGCCGCCGCGTGGTCAAGACGCTCGACGACTCCGTGCGTGACGCCGCCCGCGTGCTCGTCGACGCCCTGCCCCTCGACGAGCCGGTCGACATCGTCCCGCCCCTCGCCGTGCCGCTCCCGGTGCAGGTCATCGCCCAGCTGCTCGGCCTGCCCGAGGAGCGCTGGGACGACGTGTGGGAGTGGTCCGAGGCCTCCATCCCGGGCACCGAGACCTACGCCGACGAGGAGCGCCGGCTCGCCCTCAACGCCGAGATGATGGCCGAGCTCATGCGCCTCACCGCCGAGGCCCGCACCAACCCGGCGGACGATGTCATCGGCTGGCTGGCCACCACCGAGATCGACGGCGACAAGCTCACCGACGACGAGATCGCCATGTTCCTCAACCAGCTGCTGGTGGCCGGCAACGAGACCACCCGCAACACGATCTCCGGCGGTCTCGTGGCCCTCGCCGAGAACCCCGACCAGTGGGCCCGCCTGGTCGAGGACCGTTCGCTGGTTCCCAGCGCCATCGAGGAGATCCTGCGCTGGACCACCGCGGTCATCTACTTCATGCGCACCGCCACCACCGACACCGTGCTCGGCGGCGTCGAGGTCGCTGCCGGTGAGCCGGTGGTGATGGTCTACGCCTCGGCCAACCTCGACCCGGCCGAGTTCGGCGACGACGCCGACCGCTTCGACGTGGGCCGCACGCCGAACCACCACGTGGCCTTCGGCTTCGGCGCCCACTTCTGCCTGGGCGCCGCGCTGGCCCGGCTCGAGGTCGCCGCCGTCCTCGACTGCCTGCTCGACCGGGGCGTCACCCGCCTCGAGCTGGCCGGCCCCGTCGGCCGTTCGGTGTCGAACATCATCGCCGGCACCACCACCGCGCCGATGATCCTCCACACCTCCTGACGCGGGTCCTCCCGCTCAGGCACCCCCTTCCCCTCTCGCGGAATCCGCGGGGCACACAGGCGGTTGGTCGACTCACCGACGACCTCGGGAGTGCGACATGTCCGTCTTCACCGACCTCGAGCGCGAGTTCCTCGCCTCCGCCCGCCTCGCCCGCATCGCCACCGCCTCGGCCACCGGCCTGCCCGACGTCTCGCCGGTGACCTTCGGGCTCGACGGTGACGCCATCGTGAGCGGCGGCTTCGACATCACCAAGACCGTGCGCTTCAAGCAGCTCCAGGCCAACCCGCGGGCGACGATCGTGGTCGACGAGCTGGTGTCGGTCGACCCGTGGACGCCGCGGGGCGTGAAGGTGCGGGGCGCGGCCGAGCTGATCGAGGAGGCGCCCGGGCGCTGGTCGATCCGGATCACACCCCAGGTGATCTGGAGCTGGGGCATCAACCCCGACGCCGAGAAGCACTTCGCCTCGATCGAGCGCCGCGACCTCACCTGAACACGGGCGAGCAGCTGCTCAGCCGGATCAGCGGGCGCGGAAGGCGGCCTCGGCGCGGGCGGTGACCTCGCGCAGGGGCAGGCCGAGGGCCCGGGCGGCCCGGGCGACGTCGTCGTGCTCGGCCTTGGCCCGGGTGCCGGTGACCTTGATGCGGATGGTGTGGCCGTCGACGGTGACCTCGTCGAAGGATCGGCTCTGGGGCCAGCGCTCGAGGGTGGAGCCGCGCACGCCCATGGTGCCGGTCTCGCGGACGAGCACGGCCCGCAGGTCGGCAGCGGCGGCCGGGTCGGCCAGCACGCTCACGGTGTGGGCGGGACGGCCCTTCTTCATCACGATCGGCGTCACCCACGCGTCGTGGGCGCCGGCGGCGATGAGGGCGTCGACGGCGTAGGCCAGCGCCTCGCCGGTGACGTCGTCGACGTTGGCCTCGAGCAGCACCACCGGGGTGCCCGGGACGGCCCCGGAGGTGTCGGCCCGACGGCCGATCACGACCCGGGTGAGGTTGGGCCGGTCGCCGAGGTCGGCGGTGCCGGCGCCGTAGCCCGAGGCCTCCACGACCATTGCGGGCATCGGTCCCCACCGCACCACGTTGGCGGCCAGCAGGGCGGCTCCGGTGGGGGTGGTGAGCTCGCGGGCGATGTCGAGGCCGTAGGTGGGGGCGCCCTGCAGGAGGGTGACGACCGCGGGCACCGGGACGGGCAGCTGGCCGTGGGCGGCACGCACCGATCCGGTGCCGTCGGCCACGGCGGAGGAGGCGACCTCGTCGATGCCGAGCACCTCGAGGGCGGCGCAGGTGCCGACCACGTCGACGATGGCGTCGAGGGCGCCGACCTCGTGGAAGTGCACGGTCTCGGGCGGCTGGCGGTGGAGCCGGCCCTCGGCCTCGGCCAGGGCCCGGAAGGTGGCGAGGGCCCGGCGGTGCACCCGGTCGGGGAGCTCGGCCGCGGCCACGATGGCGGCGACCTCAGCGGCGGTGCGGTGCGGTGGGTCGGCCTCGGTGTGGACGTGGACCTTCGTGCCCGCGATGCCCGACCGCAGCACCGGCTCGGCCTCGACCGACCACCCGTCGACCGGCAGGCGCTTGAGCAGCGTGCGCACCTCGTCGAGGTCGGCGCCGGCGTCGACGAGCGAACCGAAGGCCATGTCGCCGGCGATGCCGGAGAAGCAGTGGAACCAGGCGAGGGTGCCACCGCCGCTCGCGGGGACGGTCACGCCCTCCCACGCCACCGGGCCGGCGGGCGGCTCGTGCGAGTGGCCGTGCCCGTCGTCGCCGTGATCGTGGCCGTGCGGGTGGTCGTGGTCGTGGGTGTGCTCAGGCATCGGTGGGCTCCGAGCGGCGGACGGCCGAGTTGAGGGTGCGCAGCACCGCGCAGGCCGCGCCGAAGCCGTTGTCGATGCCGACCACGGTGAGGCCCGACGCGCACGACGCCAGCATCCCGAGCAGGGCGGTGACCCCCTCGAGCGACGAGCCGTAGCCGACCGACGTGGGCACGGCCACGACGGGCACGGCGGTGAGGCCGCCGACGACGCTGGCCAGCGCGCCCTCCATCCCGGCCACCACGACCACGACGTCGGCCTGGGCCAGCTCGTCGGCGGCGTCGAGGATTCGGTGCAGGCCCGCCACACCGACGTCGGTGATCCGCAGCGGGCGGATGCCGTGGGCCACCAGGGTGGCGGCGCACTCGTCGGCCACCGGCAGGTCCGCGGTGCCGGCGGTGACCACGGCGACGCGCTCGGGCCGCTCGGGCGCCGCCCGCCACACGACGGTGTGCATGCGGCGCTCGGCCGGGTCGCCGCTGCCGGCCTCGACCACCGTGCCGTCGGGGTTGGCGGCCATGGCCGCGGCCACCTGCTCGGCGTCGGCGCGCGAGAGGATCACGGGCGACGAGCCGGGCTGGGCGAGCAGCTCAGCGACGATGGCCGCGCACTGCGAGGGCGCCTTGCCCGGCCCGTAGACCGTCTCGGCCATGCCCTGGCGCAGCGACCGGTGGTGGTCGACGCGGGCGTAGCCGAGGTCCGCGAAGGGCAGCCGGCGCAGCGCGGCGACGGCGTCGTCGGCGCTGACCGTGCCGGCCTGCACGCCGTCGAGCAGCTCCCGGAGGGCGGCCTCGTCCATCCGCACATCCTCCCCGATCCCCGCCCCCGGCGCCCCATCCCGCGCTCCCTCCCGCCACTGGCTCACGTGATCAGGTCATGCCTGACGACGTGAGCCAGTGAGGGAGGAAGGGGTGGTCAGGCGGGGATGCCGAGGCGGCCGCCGACCTGGGCGACCTCGACCGGGGCCAGCACCGAGCCGACCAGGCCCCACACGCCGGCGAAGACCTCGGCCGGGGCGCCGGCCTTCATGCCGCCGAGCAGCTCGGTGCGGTCGTCGACGTTCATGGCCGGGATCATCAGGGACAGGAACTCGGCCATCTCGGCCGGCGGGATGTGCCCGACGATGTTCTCGTGCAGCGCCAGCACCTCGCCGGCGGAGAGGTTGGCGGCCAGCGTGGGCATGACCACCCGCTCCTCGAGGTCCTGGTGGGACAGGTAGGCGCTCGTGAACGACGCGAGCTCCATGTAGACCTCGTGGCCGAGGCGACGGGCCGGGTCACCACAGGCCTGGGCGAAGGCGCCGGCCATCTCGTGGATGTCGGCCACGCGGGTGTCGAAGGCGGCGTGGTCGGAGGCGATGCGGGTCGCCGCGGCGGGCAGGTGGACCTCGATCACCGGCTGGATCCAGTCGTCCTCGTGCGCCGCGTGGTCCTCGAGGAGGCGGGCGAGCGAGCCGACGCGGTCGGCGAAGGCGAGCCGGTCGTCCCGGTCGGACGGGTCGAGGCGGCCCGCCTGGAGGGTGGCGCCGAACAGCTCGGCCCGGATGCCCTTGTGGACGTCGCGGTAGAGGTCGATCATCGGGATCTCGGCGCCCGGGTCGGTGGTGGCGGTCGTGTCGGCGATCGTGGGGACGGCGGTCGTGGTGGTGTTGGTGATGGTCATCGGTGTGCTCCTGGTCTGGTGGCCCTCGGGGCCCTCGGGTTTCGCTACCGACGACCATGCGGCACCACGCAGATCCCTGCTGCTGAAAGAAGCGGCACGCGATGCTAAGAACTCCTGCAGAATGCTGAGAGACCGCTAAGCCCGGACCAGGAGGGCGATCTCGCGTGGCCCTCGACGCCGAGACGGCCGAGTTCCTGAGCTTCAAGGCCTCACTGATCATCGGCGCGATCGGCGCCGATGGCCGGCCCTTCGCGACCCGTGGATGGGGACTGACGGTGACGCCGGGCGACGAGGTCCACGGGCGCGTCCTGGTGCCCGCCGAGGACGCCGGGGCGCTCGCCCACCTGGCCGGTGGCGGGCGCATCGCCATCACCGGCACCGACGTGCCCACCCTGCGGTCGGTGCAGCTGAAGGGCCGCGTCGCCGAGTTCGTCGCCTGCACCGACGACGACCTGCGCGTGCACGAGCGCCATGCCGAGGGCTTCGTCTCCGACGTCGCCATGGCCGACCACATCCCGAGGGAGCACATCGCGCTCATGCGCCCGACGTCGGTGGTCACGTGCACGTTCACGGCCGACGAGGCGTTCGACCAGACCCCGGGGCCCAGCGCCGGCGCACGGCTCCTCGGGCCCGAGCGATGAGCGACGACCCGTCGGCGGACGGACCCGACGAGATCACCCTGCGGCACCTCGAGCGCTCGTTCGAGGGGGTGATCCCGGCGGTGATCGCCACCGCGGGCGCCGACGGCGTCCCGAACGTCACCTACCTGTCGCGGATCCGGCTCGTCGACGACGATCACGTCGCCCTGTCGAACCAGTTCTTCTCGAAGACCACCCGGAACCTCGCCGAGAACCCGGTCGCGAGCCTGATCGTCACCGACCCGTGGACGTTCGAGGAGTTCCGC
>CAMFLJ010000120.1 GCA_945957335.1 uncultured Actinomycetes bacterium
GTCACCGAGCGCATCTCGCCGCTGCAAGTCTCGATCCACGCCACCGACCCCGAGGTGCGGGCCGACCTGCTGCGCAACCGCCGCGGAGCCACCAGCCTGCGCTGGCTGCGCGCCCTGCTCGACCACGACATCGAGGTCCACGGCCAGATCGTGGTGTGCCCGGGCCGCAACGACGGCGCCGTCCTCGACGACACCCTCGCCGGGGTCCTCGACCGCTTCCCCGAGCTGGCCAGCCTGTGCGTCGTGCCCCTCGGCATCAGCCGCTACAACACCGAGGCCGCCATGCGCCCCCACACCACGGCCGAGGCCGCGGCGGTGGTGGCCGCGGTCGAGGACTGGCAGGACGTCTACCTCGCCACCCTCGGCCACCGCCTGGTGTTCGCGGCCGACGAGTACTACCTGCTCGCCGAGCTGGCCTTCCCGGCGCCGGAGGCCTACGAGGGCTTCCCGATGCACGAGGACGGCGTCGGCATGGCCCGCACCTTCGAGCTCGAGTTCACCGGCGCCGTCGGCGAGGCCACCGGTGTGGCCACCGGCTTCTTCGCCTGGGTCGACGGTGCCCCGCCCGAGGGCTACCGGGCACCCCGCACGGGCGACCCTGCGGGCAGCGTGCAGCTCCGGCCCCGCAAGGGGGCGCCGGTGGCCGTGCTCACCGGCACCTACGGCGCCCGCATCCTCGAGCCCCTCGTGGCCGGCCTCGACCGCGACGACGTGCGCGTGATCGCGGTCGAGAACGAGTTCTTCGGTGGCAACACCGGCGTGGCCGGCCTGCTCAACGGGCCCGACCTCACCCGCGTGCTGGCCGAGCAGCCCACCGGCCACCGCTACCTGCTGCCCGACGTCTGTCTGTCGCAGGGACGCTTCCTCGACGGCACCACCCCCGACGACCTGCCCCGCCCCGTGGAGGTCGTCCCCACCGATGGCATCGCCCTCCGGGCCGCCCTGGAGGAACGATGACCGCCGCACCCGACACCGAGCTGCCCGTCGTGGCGGTGGTGGGCCGCCCGAACGTGGGCAAGTCCACCCTGTTCAACCGCATCGTCGGTCGCCGCGAGGCCATCGTCGAGGAGAAGCCGGGCGTCACCCGCGACCGCAAGGAGGTCGTGGCCGAGTGGCAGGGCCGCGAGTTCCGCCTGGTCGACACCGGCGGCTGGATGCCGGGCGGCGACGCGCTCGACGCCAAGGTGTCGAAGCAGAGCGAGAAGGCCATCGCCGAGGCCGACGCCGTGCTCTTCGTCGTCGACGTCACCGTCGGCATCACCGAGGAGGACAGCCGGGTCGCACAGCTGCTCCGCAAGAACGGCCGCCCGGTGCTGCTCGTCACCAACAAGGTCGACGACACCAACCGCGAGGCCGCCACCTGGGAGTTCGTCCGGCTGGGCCTGGGCGACCCGTTCCCGGTCAGCTCGCTGCACGGCCGCGGCACCGGGGACCTCCTCGACTCGCTCGTCGCCACCCTCCCGGCGGCACCCGAGGACGAGCCCGACGACGCGCCGGTCGAGCTCGACGAGGGCGACAAGATCTTCTCGGTGGCCATCGTGGGCCGCCCCAACGTGGGCAAGTCCACCCTCTTCAACCGCCTCATCGGCGACGACCGCTCGGTCGTGCACGACATGCCCGGCACCACCCGCGACGCCGTCGACACCGTGGTCGAGACCCCCGACGGCCCGGTGCGGTTCGTCGACACCGCGGGCATGCGCCGCCGCTCGAAGATCGACGAGGGCACCGAGTACTACTCGATGGTCCGCGCCCTCCAGGCCATCGACCGAGCCGACGTGGCCCTCCTCGTCATCGACACCACCGTCGGCATCACCGCCCAGGACCAGCGCCTCGCCGAGCGGGTCGACGCCGCCGGCTGCCCGATCGTCGTGCTCCTCAACAAGTGGGAGATGCTCGACAGCGAGCAGCGCGACGAGGTCAAGTACCAGATGAGCCGGATGCTGCACTTCATCGGCGACTCGCCGGTGCTGCAGATCAGCGCCCTCAGCGGCAAGGGCGTGCACAAGCTGCTCCCGGCCCTGGCCGGCACCATCGACGACTACCACCGCCGGGTGCCCACCCGGAAGGTCAACCAGGTGATCCGGGCCGCCCAGAGCGCCCAGCCGGCGCCCCACGGCGCCCGCGTCCTCTACGCCACCCAGGGCGCGGTCGACCCGCCCACCTTCACCCTCTTCGCCAACAAGGAGCTGCCGCAGTCGTACCTGCGGTACCTCGAGCGCTCGATCCGCGAGGCGTTCGACATGGGCTCGACGCCCATCAAGCTCCGGGTCCGCAAGCGCGACTGATCCCGCCGACCGCCCACCTCGTCAGGCGAGGTGGGCCTCCACGGCCGCCACCTTCGCGGTGAGGCCGTCGGTGACGCCGGGCCGGTGGTCGATCTTGACCACCACGCTCACGCGCGGGGCCGACTCGGCCACCTTGTCGACGCACGCCTTGAGCAGGGCCATCACCTCGTCCCACTCGCCCTCGACGTTGGTGAACATGGCGTTGGTCTCGTTCGGCAGGCCGCTCTCGCGCACGAGGCGCACGGCGTCGGCCACCGACTCGCTCACCGAGTCACCGGTGCCGAGCGGGCTGATGGAGAAAGCAGCGATCATCGGCCCATCGTCGCGTGGTGCGGCCGTGTGGCGGGGCCCGGTGGCGGCGACGGGCCGGAAGTTCACACGGCTCTCACAGGGGGCAGGGCTACAGTCCCGCGCATGGACCAGCCCTGGTTGTTGGTGCTGGCCGTGGCGGCGGTCGCGGCGGCAGCGGTGTGGGCGCGCTCGGCGCGCTACCGCCGCCGGCAGCTGCGGCGCACCGAGGCGGCCGCCACCGATCCCGACGCGATCGCCCTGGTCCGCTCCGACCTGCGCAAGGACACCCTCGCCGCGGCCATGTGGGGCCTGGTGGCCGTCACCGCCCTGGTGATGTCGTTCCGGGCCACCACCAACGCCACGGTCGTGCTCATGGTCCTCGTGATCCCCGCGGTGGTCTCCGTGGTGCTGGGCCGCAACTTCGTGGGTGAGGCCCGCCTCGCCCAGGCCCGGGCCGAGCTCGAGCGCCGGGCCCAGGAGGTGCTCGACCAGGAGGACCTGGCGCCGCGCCGCTGGGCGGCCCGCCTCGCCCCGGAGGACCTGCCCGACGTCACCGGCTTCGAGATCGGCCGGGTCTACCAGGCCGGCTCGGGCCTCATGGCCGGCGACTTCTACGACCTGGTGCGGCTGTCGCCGAGCCGCCTGGCCGCGGTGATCGGCGACGTGTCGGGGCACGGCATCGAGCCGGCCATCACCGCGTTCCAGGCCAAGTACCTGCTGCGGGTGTTCCTGCGCCAGTACCGCGATCCCGCCCAGGCGCTCGAGGAGCTCAACGTCCAGATGTCGGCGGTGGGCCGCCCCGAGGAGTTCATCAGCCTCTGCGTCGTGGTCTTCGACACGGCCGCCGGCACCCTGCGCCACGCCTCGGCGGGCCACCCGGCGGCGTGGCTGTGGCACGGCCGCGAGGTGCGCCCGCTGCGCGCCACCGGGCCGGTGCTGATGATCGACCCGACGGCCGAGTACACGAGCCGGGAGCGTCCGCTCGAGTCCGGCGACCTCTGCCTGCTCTACACCGACGGCCTGTCGGAGGTCCGCGACGGCGGCCAGATGTTCGGAGAGGACCGCATCGCGTCGGCGGTGCGGCGTGATCCCGGCGTGTCCGCCGACGTACTGTGCAAGTCGCTGCTCGAAGCCGCCAGTGACTTCTCGAGCGGGCCCCTCCCTGATGACATCGCCATCCTCGCCATCCGCCGCGACTGAGCCCACCCGACCCGGGCGCCACGTCGCCGCCGCCACCGGAGCACCCGTTGCCCTGGTGTGAGGACTGCGCCAAGTTCTGGAACCCGAACTCGCTGCCGCCCGACGGGACCTGCCCGAGCTGCGGCCGCATGATCGCCGAGCCGCCCGAGACCTCCCGGGTGCCGTGGCACTTCTGGATCCTCGTGGCCGCCGCCGCCCTCTACCTCGGGTGGCGCCTCGTGCAGGGCGTCGGATGGCTGTTCAACCACTGACGGGCGTGCTCGACGCCGTCGTGATCGGGGCCGGCTTCGGCGGCCTCGGGGCCGGGGTGGCGCTGCGGCGTGCCGGCATCGACGACTTCGTGATCCTCGAGGCGGCCGACGCCGTCGGTGGCACCTGGCGCGACAACACCTACCCGGGCTGCGCGTGCGACGTCCCGAGCCACCTCTACTCGTTCTCGTTCGCCCAGAACCCGGGGTGGACCCGCAGCTACCCGGCCCAGCCCGAGATCGAGGCCTACCTCGAGCGCACCACCGACGAGCTCGGCCTGCGCCCCTGGATCCGCTTCGGGTGCGAGGTCGCCGAGCTGCGCTGGTCCGACGACGAGGCGCTGTGGCAGGTGGCCCTCACCGGGGGAGAGGTGCTGCGCGCCCGCTCGGTCGTCAGCGCCACCGGTGGCCTGAGCCGTCCCTCGATCCCCGACATCCCCGAGCTCGACACCTTCGCCGGCACCGTCTTCCACTCGGCCCGCTGGCGCCACGACCACGACCTCACCGGCGAGCGGGTGGGCGTGATCGGCACGGGGGCCTCGGCGATCCAGTTCGTGCCGGAGGTGGCGCCGATCGCGGCCCGCACCACCGTGTTCCAGCGGACGCCACCGTGGGTCCTGCCCCGTGACGACCGGCCCGCGCCGGCGTGGCGCCGGCGCCTCTACGCACGGGTGCCGGGCCTCCAGCGCCTCCATCGCTGGCGGGTCTACGCCCGCCAGGAGCTGCTGGCCCTGGCGTTCGTCGGCAGGGGCCGGGCCCGCGAGCGCGTGGCCGCCCGCATCGCCCAGGCCGGGCGCGAGCACATCGAGGCCCACATCGCCGACCCCGGGCTGCGCGACCTCCTCACGCCCGACTACGAGCCCGGTTGCAAGCGGCTGCTGATCGCCAACGACTGGTACCCCGCGCTGGCGCGCGACGACGTCGAGGTCGTGGCCGACCGCATCGCCGAGGTCGTGCCCGAGGGCGTGGTCACCGCCGACGGAACCCTGCACGAGCTCGACACGATCGTCCTCGGCACCGGGTTCACCGCCACCGACTTCCTCGCCCCGATGGCCGTCCACGGCGTCGACGGGGTCGAGCTGCGCCGCCACTGGCACACCGGAGCGGCCACCCACCTCGGCATCGCGGTGAGCGGCTTCCCCAACCTGTTCCTGCTGGTCGGGCCGGGCACGACCCTCGGCCACAACTCGATCGTGTTCATGATCGAGAGCCAGCTGCGCTGGGCGATCGCCGCCCTCGAGGAGAGCCGCCGGCTGGGCATCCCGCTCGAGCTGCGGCCCGAGGTCGAGCAGGCCGACTACGCCGAGATGCAGCGCCGGGCCGCCACCACGGTGTGGGCCACGGGCTGCGACAGCTGGTACCGCTCGGCCGACGGGCGCCTCGACACGGTGTGGCCGGGCACGTCGCTCGAGTACTGGTGGCGCACCCGGCGCTTCGATCCGGGCGTGCTGCGGCCGGTGGCGTCCCGATTCGGAGCGACGCCCGCCGCTCGCTAAGGTGGCACCTCCACGGGCTGTGGCGCAGCTTGGTTAGCGCGTCGGTCTGGGGGACCGAAGGTCGTGGGTTCGAATCCCGCCAGCCCGACCAGAACACCCTGCTCAGAGGCCCCGCCCGGTGCGGGGCCTCGGCGCGTCCGCCCGCCGAGCGGACACCCCATCCACGCGGGGCCCCCGGGACCTATGGCCCCTGTCGCATGCCACCCCACGGCCGTACCGTGGCTTAGGGCTAAATGGAAGTGGGCGAGCCGTGGGCGAGATCGAGATCCGGCTCCATGCCATCGAGGTGGACCCTCGCGTGGGCACGTTGGTCACGCTGGCCGTCGTGCGCGACGGCCAGCTGCTCGGCACCCACGGCGCGGTGGTCGACCCGATCCGCCTGGCGGCCTTCACCGACATCGGCCGCAACGACTACCTGAACGCGGCGACGCGGGCGCTGGCCGACATCGTGGCCGAGCTCGTGGTCGCCGGGGCCTGGGCGCCGGTCGACGCCCGTGGGCCCCGACGACGTGTGCTGCGCGGCGGGCAGATCGAGGACCACCTGGCCTACGAGGCCTTCACGGCCCGCTACCAGCCCGGGGAGGTCGTCACGACGGTCGAGCTCGACGACCCGCCCGGCGTGCGGCTCACCGCGAGGCGGGCTGCAGCCTTCGGGTGACGAGGTCGGTCACCTCGAGGTGGGGCTCCACGCCGGTGAGGTCGACCACGATCGACCCCCGCCAGAACAGCTCGGCCTCGCGGCCGGGGTAGTGCTGGCCGCTGACGCCGTCGGTGGTGCAGACCAGCGACCCCGACGGTGACGCCCAGGCCAGGGTGCGGCCGACCGGCACGGGCTCGATCACCTCGGTGCAGAACAGGCACTCGTACACGCACGAACTCCTTGGAAGACCCGCCCCCGATGGCCGTCGCCTGTGACACTAGCCACACGGAGCGCGCGAAGGTCAACATGACCGGCGCCCTCGGAACACCCTCGACCACGCTGCGTGCGAACAGCCGACCGCGTTCGGTGAGGAGTTCCGGCGGGGTCAGCCTCCGGCCAGGCGGTGGAGGTCGTTGAGGGCGGTGCGAACGTCGGCCCACGGCCCCCGGAGCCGGCGGGTCAGCTCGGCCAGCTCGGCCCGGTCGGCCACCAGGCGCTCGGCCTCGTCGAGCAGCCACGCCAGCTGCTCGGAGGGGAGGCTCGGGCTCATGGCCAGCGACCGGCGCATGGCGGCGATGTCGCTGGAGGTGAGGTGCCGGTCCATGACGCCGACGATAGCGAACAGGTGTTCGTCCGTCGAGCGCCGGGGTCGATCCCGGTACGATCGGTTGCGTTCGCAACCACAGCAACCTTCCGGAGGAAGCCCCGTGTCCATGTCCAGCGACGAGATGAACGGCTGGAACCAGCAGATCATCGCCGAGTTCCGCGCCAACGGCGGCAAGGTCGAGTCCTTCGGCGACGCCCCGATGGTGATCCTCCACAGCACTGGCGCCAAGAGCGGCGTCGAGCGCGAGAACCCGCTGGTGGCGCTGGTCGAGGGCGACGACATGTACCTCTTCGCCTCCAAGGCCGGCGCCCCGAGCAACCCCGACTGGTACCACAACCTCAAGGCCAACCCGAAGGCCGAGATCGAGTACGGCACCGAGCGCTTCGCCATCGAGGCCGTCGAGGTCACCGGCACCGAGCGCGACGAGGTCTACGCGCGCCAGGTCGCCGCCCAGCCCGGCTTCGGCGACTACGAGAAGGCCACCACCCGCGTCATCCCGGTCTTCAAGCTCGTCCGGTCCTGAGTCCCGGGGGCGGGCGGCCGACGCCACTACTGTGGCCAACCGCCGTACCGCCCCCTCGACGACCGGAGCACCAGCCCGATGACCCCCGACGACGCGCCCGACGCAGCCTCCGACGAGGTCACCGAAGAGGTCACCGAGGAGGAGCGCGCCGGCATCCGCTCGCAGCGGCTGGCGAAGCTGGCCCGCCTGCGCGAGGAGGGCATCGAGCCCTACCCGTACCGCTTCGACCGCGACCGCACCATCGGCGAGCTGCGTGAGTCGTTCGGGTCGCTCGAGGCGGGGGAGGAGACCGACACGGTCGTCCGCGTCGCCGGTCGCCTGATGCTCAAGCGGGAGCAGGGGCGGCTCACGTTCGGCCAGCTGCGCGACCGCAGCGGCGAGGTGCAGCTCTTCGTCTCCGCCGGGGTGCTCGGCAAGGAGACCTTCGCCACCTTCAACGACCTCGACCGCGGCGACTGGGTCGGCGTCGAGGGCACCGTGATGGTCACCAAGAAGGGGGAGCTGTCGGTCAAGGTCACCTCCTTCGAGCTGCTCTCCAAGGCGCTGCGCCCGCTGCCCGACAAGTGGAAGGGCCTCGCTGACGTCGACGCCCGCTACCGCCAGCGCTACGTCGACCTCACGGTCAACACCGACGCCCGGCGGGTGTTCGAGGTGCGCTTCGCCGCGGTCGACGCGATCCGCCAGGAGCTGCGCTCGCGCGGCTACCTCGAGGTCGAGACCCCCATCCTCAACCTCCAGCAGGGCGGCGCCACCGCCCGGCCCTTCATCACCCACTACAACGCGCTCGACATCGACACCTACCTGCGCATCGCCCTCGAGCTGCCCCTCAAGCGGCTGCTCGTCGGTGGCTTCGAGCGGGTCTTCGAGATCGGCCGGGTGTTCCGCAACGAGGGCATCGACACCCGCCACAACCCCGAGTTCACGATGCTCGAGGCCTACGAGGCGTTCGGTGACTACTCCGAGATGATCGAGCTCACCGAGTCGCTCGTCGCCGGCGCCGCGGTGGCCGCCAACGGCACCACCACCGTCGAGCTGAGGGGACGCACCGTCGACCTCGCCCCGCCGTGGCGCCGCGTCACGATGGTCGAGCTCATCAAGGAGGTCGTGGGCGTCGACATCGACCCCTCGATGCCGGTCGAGCAGGCCCGTGCCGTGCTCGACCGCCTCGGCCTGGCCTGGCAGGACGGCTGGGGGGCTGGGCGCTGCACCCACGAGGTCTACGACGAGCTGGTCGAGCCCAAGGTCATGGAGCCCACCGTGGTGCTGGACCACCCGCGCGAGACCTCGCCGCTGGCCAAGCCCCACCGCAGCGACCCGTCCCTCGTCGAGCGCTTCGAGGTGATCGTCGACGGGCGCGAGCTGGCCAACGCCTACAGCGAGCTCAACGACCCCGTCGAGCAGATCGCCCGCTTCCGCGAGGAGGCCGCCCACAAGGCCGCCGGCGACCCGGAGGCCGGCGACGTCGACTACGACTACGTGCGGGCCCTCGAGTACGGCATGCCCCCGGCCGGTGGGCTCGGCATCGGCATCGACCGGCTCATCATGCTGCTGGCCGGTGTCGAGAGCATCCGGGAGGTCATCCTCTTCCCGACGTTGCGGCCCGAGGCCGGCCTCGGCGACGACGACTTCCCGTCCGCGTAGGGTGGCCCCACGGCCGCCCCGACCGGGGTGTCCGGACATGGACGGTCCCGACGACGGAGGATGTGCCGGTGCGGCGTGATCTCACCCGACCCCGGCTGATCGGCTTCCTCACCGCTCTCGGTGGGTTGCTGCTGGTCGTCTCGACCCTGCCGATCCTGCGTCGCCGGGTCGAGAACGTGGCCGAGACCTTCACGCCCTTCGGCGTGCGCGTCACCAGCCACGTCGTCGCCCTCGGTGCCGGCGCCGCGCTGCTCTACCTGGCCGGCCAGCTCGCCCGCCGCCGCCACCTGGCGTGGGTCCTCGCGGTGGTGCTCTTCGGGGCCAGCACGGTGGTGAACGTGCTGCGGGTGCACCACGACGTGGCCGCCGTCTACTCGCTGGTGATGGTCGTGCTGCTGGTGGTCAGCCGCCGCCAGTTCACCGCCCCCGGCGACCCGCCCACCTTCTTCGAGCTGGTGCGGTTCGTGCCCTGGTACCTGCTCGGCGTGTTCGCCTACGGGTTCGCCGCGCTCTACCTCGAGCGCGAGAGCATCAGCCCCGAGCCCACGTTCTGGAACAACGTCGAGACCATCGTGTTCGGTCTGGTCGGCGTCGACGGGCCCTACTCCTACCAGCGGCGCTTCTTCGAGTGGGCGTTCCCGTCGTCGCTGCTCGCCCTCGGGATCGGCGGCCTGGCGTGGGCCGTGATCCTGGCGTTCCGGCCGATCGTGGCCCACCCGGAGGCCGACACCCCGGCGTGGGAGAAGGCGCTCACCATCGTGCGCACCTGGTCGACCGACACCCTCGACTACTTCGCCCTGCGCAACGACAAGCTCTTCTTCTTCTCGTCCGACGGGCGGGCGATGATCGCCTACACCTACGTGGGCCGCTACGCCCTCGCCTCGGGCGACCCGATCGGCCACCCCGACTCGATCCACCGGGTGGTCGACGAGTTCCTCGACATGTGCCGCCAGCGGGCGTGGGGTGTCGCCTTCCTGGCCGCCCGCGAGGCCGATCGTCAGATGTACCTCGACCGGGGCCTGCACACCGTCTACCTGGGCGACGAGGCCATCGTCGACTGCCACGGCTTCAACCTGCAGGGCAAGAAGTGGAAGAGCATCCGCCAGTCGTCGGGGCGCATCGAGCGCACCTACCGATTCGTGTGGATGCCCGAGACCGAGGCCAGCCCGGAGCTCATCGCCGAGCTGAACGACATCTCGAAGCGCTGGCGGGGAAAGGCCCCCGAGCGGGGCTTCAC
>CAMFLJ010000121.1 GCA_945957335.1 uncultured Actinomycetes bacterium
GCCCGGCAGCTCCACGAGCCGACCGAGCGGACGATCTCGAGCCGAACCGTCGACGGGCGCCCGGTGCGCGCCCAGATGGTGACGAGCCCGCTCCTCGACATCGACGGCCAGGTGGGCGGCGTGGTGGTCCTGATCGAGGACATCACCACCGAGACCGAGGCCCTCCAGCAGGTCGACCTCCTCGACCAGGCGATCGACCAGGCCTCGGAGGCGGTGCTCATCACCGACACCGATGCGACGATCGTCTACGCCAACCCGGCCAGCCTCGAGATCAGCGGGTACCGGCTCCACCAGGTCGTCGGCCAGAACCCCCGCATGTTCCAGAGCGGCGCCCACGACCAGGCGTTCTACGTGGAGATGTGGGCCACCGTCACCGACGGCCGCCCGTGGCACGGCGTGCTGGTCAACCGCGCCGCCGACGGCACCCTGTTCGAGCAGGACACGACGATCTCACCGGTCACCGACGCCGAGGGCACCGTCACCGCCTACGTGTCCGTGGCCCGCGACCTCGCCCGCGAGCGCGCCCTCGAGGCCGACCTGGAGGGCGAGCGGGCCGAGCGCCAGATGGTCACCGAGGCGCTGGCCCTGGTCCGCCGAGGCGGCACCGCGGCAGAGACCGCCCTCGACCTCTGCGACGCCGTCGTGCACATCGACGGCATCCACCGCGCCGCCGTCCTCCGGGAGGCCCCCGACGGGCTGCTCCACCTCCTGGCGGTCCGCAGCCGCGACGGTGCCAGCGACCTCCCGAAGGTCTTCGACGCCGAGGACAGCCGCATGCTGCGGCTCCGCGCAGCCGTCGGCTCGTGGTCGGCGCCCGTCGACGACCTCACGATGCCACCCGTGCTCAGCGCCGCGGCACGGGGCACCGGCACCGTCGCGGTCGGCGGGTCCCCCATCGAGTGGGAGGGCAAGAACCTCGGCCTGCTCCTGTGCGCCTCGTCCGACGCCGACGGCGCCACCCGCCTCGGCAACCGGGCCACGACCCTCTCGGCCGTGGCCACCCACGCCGCGGCGCTCCTCGGCCCGCAGCTCGCCGACATCGGCGATCGTGAAGCGGCCGAGCAGCGCATCACCGCGATCATCGACCGCAGCGCCTTCCACCCCGTCTTCCAGCCGGTCTTCGACCTCGGGACCCGCAAGGTCGTCGGCTACGAGGCGCTCACGCGCTTCGACGACGGCACCCGTCCCGACCTCGTGTTCGCCGAGGCCCACCGGGCCGGCCTCGGGCCCCGGCTCGAGGCTGCGTGCATCCGCGCCGCCATCGCCGAGAGCGAGGGCCGCGTCGGCACGGCCTGGCTGAGCGTCAACGCGTCGCCCCAGCTGGCCCTCGACGGCTCCCTGGCGGCCGTCCTCGGCGTGGGCCACGAGCTCGTGCTAGAGGTCACCGAGCACGTCGAGATCGGCGACTACGCGGCCCTGCGCCGGGCGATCGACCGGATCGACGGCCTGCGGGTGGCGGTCGACGACGCCGGTGCCGGGTACGCCAGCCTGCGCCACATCCTCGAGCTGCGACCCGACTTCGTGAAGCTCGACATCGCCCTGATCCGCGGCATCGAGTCCGATCCGGCCCGCCAGGCGATGGTGGCGGGCATGCGCCACTTCGCGCAGGCCACCGACACCACGCTGCTGGCCGAGGGCATCGAGACCGACGACGAGCTGCGCGCCCTCACCGAGCTGGGCGTCGAGCTCGGCCAGGGCTACCTGCTCGGGCGGCCCGAGCCCCTGGCCTGAGGGCCGGCACCACCGCCGGGCCCGGCCTCAGCCGCCCGTGCGGCGGGCCCGCTTCACCTCGTACATGACCCGGTCGGCCCGGTCGACCACGTCGTCGACCGACTCCCCCGGTGACGCCGTCACCAGCCCGATGCTGAGGGTGATCGGAAGTGGTCCACCCGAGGTCTCGACCGGCGCCTCGAACGCGGCCCGGATCTTCCGGATCACCGAGCGGCCGTGGTCCTCGTCGGTGATGCCCGACATCACCACCAGCAGCTCGTCGCCCCCCACCCGGGCGACGAGGTCGGTGGCCCGGACGGCCGCCCGCACCCGGGCGGCGACGACCCGCAGCACCTCGTCGCCCACGGCGTGGCCGTGCTCGTCGTTGATCGACTTGAACAGGTCGACGTCGCAGAACGCCACCGCCAGCTGGTCACCGTGGCGCCGATGGGCACCGAGCCGGGCCGCCAGGCGCTCCAGGCCGTCACGCCGGTTGGGCAAGCCGGTGAGCGGGTCGGTGCGGGCCTCGAGCTCGAGGGCCCGCTCCGCGGCCACCTCCTCGTCGACGCGGCGGAACGCCACCTGGACACCGTCGATCGAGCCGTCGGCGTCGACGTAGCGGCGGCGGTGGACCTCCACCCAGCACGGCTCCCCCACCGGCGTCCGCAGCCGGATCCGGAAGATCTGCACCCCCGTGCGCAGCTCGGCCGCCCTGACCTCGGCCAGCACCCCGTGATCCTCCTCGACCACGAACTCGTCGACCCGGTGGCCGACCCACTCGCCCGTCGACCAGCCGAGGGCCTCCTCGATGTCCTCCGACACCCACAGCACGACGCCGTCTCGGAGGTGGGCGAGGACGTCGGTCGAGTTCTCGGCGAGCAACCGGTAGTGCTGCTCCGACGCGGTGAGGGCGGTGCGGGCCTCGACGTTGTCCTGCACGTCCCTGAGGGTCGTCACCCGGTTCACGATCCGGCCTTCGGCGTCACGGACGGTGCGCCCCGTCAGGTCGGCCCACCGGTAGGTGCCGTCACGGGTGCGGACCCGCATCTCCTCGTGCACCTCGCGACCCGAGTCCATCACGGCCAGGCCCTCGGCCCGGGTGGCCATGTCGTCGGGGTGGAGGTAGTCGATCGTCCGCTTCCCGACCATCTCCTCGGGCGCCCACCCGTAGATGCGCTCGACGCTCGACGACACCCAGAGGATCACGGCGTCGTGGTCGGTGAGGAACACGGCGTCGGAGATGTGCTCCATGAGGAGGCGCAGGCGGTCCTCCGACTCGGCGCGGGCGCGCCGCTCCTCGACCTCGGCGGTGATGTCGCGCACCACCCCGAAGGCCTGGACCATCGTCCCGTCGGCGTCGAAGACCGGCCGCACGCGCACCGAGGTCCAGATCGCGGAGCCGTCGGCGCAGAGCATGCGGCCCTCGTGGACCTCGATCCCGCCGCTCGAGAGCTTGTCGATCGAGGCCGCCAGCCGCTCCTCCTCGGGCGCGTCGAGGGAGAAGTCGGTGGGACGGTACCCGACGAGCTGCCACGGCTCGTGGCCCGTCACCTCGCGGCACGCCGGCGACACCCACGTGAGCACGCCCGTGGGATCGGCCGTGAAGAGCACGTCGGGGCTGTGCTCCAGGAAGCGCGAGCACACGTCGCACGGCACGGTCTCGCCTCGGATGTGGATGGGTTCGTTCACGGCGGAGGCCACTCCCAGGCCCGCCGACATCGTCAAACGGGGCCATCGGCCGACCTAGGGGCCTTCGGCCCATGGCTGCTGGGCACAGAGGCGGGACCGGGGTTGGTACACCCGGCCAGCGGCAGGTGGGGTGCCTAGGATCGGACCCCTCACCGACGAAGGAGGCGGCCGTGCGGGGAGGACCCACCATCCGGGCGCTCGACGACGTGCCCGAGCAGGAGATGTGGCGCTTCGAGCTCGCCGACGGCCGCACCGCGTCGATCTGGGAGAAGTGGATCGAGATGACACCCCGGTTCTCGGCGTTCTGGAACCGCTGGGACCCGGGGGCGATGAACCCCGACCACGGCCACAAGGGCGACCACTCGATCCTCGTGCTGAAGGGCTCGGTGACCTGCGGCGACCGGGTGATCCGGGCGGGCGACCACGTGATGCTCGAGTACGGCGACACCTTCGGCGTCTGGGAGGCCGGCCCCGAGGGGTGCGAGCTCTACGGCTTCATCGCCGGCGACGGCACGCCCTTCAACGGCGACCGATCCGCGTTCGAGGCCCTGCTCGCCGAGCGCGGCGCCCGGGTGGTGCCGCTGCCCCTGCCGGAGGGGCTGCCCCCGTGGCAGGACCTCGGCTACACCCAGGGTGGCGTCACCTCCTGGGACGCACCCGACTGACGGCTCTCACCCCGACCGGGCGACGACACCCATCCACGTGCCCGGCCACCCTTGTCCACCACCACCACCCCGAGGACGGCCCCGATGGCGAACGACCTGACCGACGACCTGCCCGCCAACCGCTACTTCCGCGACCCGCTCCCCCGGCGCGAGTTCCCCAAGGGCGGCATGCCCGCCCGCGACGCCTACGAGCTCATCCACCTCGGGCTGAAGGTCGACGGCCAGCCGTCGATGAACCTGGCGTCGTTCGTGACCACGTGGATGGAGCCCGAGGCCGACGCCCTGATCCTCGAGGCGCGCGCCACGAACCACATCGACCACGAGGAGTACCCCGTGGCCGAGCACATCGAGGAGATCTGCGCGCGCATGCTCGCCGACCTCTGGAACGCCCCCGACATCGACCGGTCGGTGGGCGTGGCCACGATCGGGTCGTCCGAGGCGATCATGCTCGGGCTGCTCGCCCACAAGTTCTCGTGGCGCAACCGACGCAAGGCGGCCGGCCTGCCCGCAGACCGCCCCAACGTCGTCTTCGGCGCCGAGACCCACATCGTGTGGGACAAGTTCGCCCGCTACTTCGACGTCGAGATGCGCAAGATCCCGATGCGCGCCGACCACTACGTCATGCACCCCGACGACGTCGAGGCGCAGATCGACGAGAACACCATCGCCGTGGGTGCGGTGCTCGGCACTACCTTCATCGGTGAGAACGACCCGATCTCGGAGATCAACGACCTGCTCGTGCGCATCAAGGCCGAGAAGGGCTGGGACATCCCGCTCCACGTCGACGGCGCCAGCGGCGGCTTCATCGCCCCGTTCGCCCACCCCGAGGAGGTCTGGGACTTCCGCCTGGAGCAGGTGAAGTCGATCAACGCCTCCGGCCACAAGTACGGCATGGTCTACCCGGGCATCGGCTGGCTCGTGTTCCGCGACCGCGAGGACCTGCCCGAGGACCTCGTGTTCGAGGTCAACTACCTCGGTGGCGCCCAGCCGACCTTCACCTTCAACTTCTCCCGGGCCAGCGCCATGGTGCAGGCGCAGTACTACCTGTTCGTCCGCCTCGGCTTCAGCGGCTACAAGGCCATCGTCGGCAACATGATGGCCAACGCCAAGTACCTCAACGAGAAGCTCGAGGCCACCGGGCGCTTCGAGATCCTCAACCCCGGGCTGGCGGAGCCGGTCGTCACCTTCCGGCTGAAGGAGGGGGCCGCGTTCGACGAGTACCACCTCGCCGACCGGCTCCGCATGAACGGCTGGATCGTGCCGGCCTACACGCTGCCGCCGAACGCGGAGGACGTCCGCATCCTGCGGGTCGTGGTGCGCAACGACTTCAGCCGCGACAAGGCCGACATGCTGCTCGTCAACATCGCCGAGGCGTGCGAGTACCTCGACGAGGCCAACCTGCCGCCGACCCCGCCGAAGCACCAGGGCCACGAGAAGCAGCGCCGTCGTTGCTGAACGAGCACCAGTCGTTCTGGCGCCGGGCCTGGGGCTGGGTGGCGTTCCCGCCGCCCTACCCCGGGCCGGTGCTCGACGGCCGCGTCGACGCGGCCGCCTACCTGGTGGCGTGGGTGGTCACCCTCGCCCACCTCACCCTCGCCGCGTGCGTGTTCCTGCTCGGCCTCGACCGGCCGTGGCCGGTGGTGTCGGCGGTCGCCTCGGGCCTGGGAACGATCATCCTGCTGACCCTGGTCATCGTCATCCACCGCCGCATGGGCGAGCGCCGGGCGCTGCACCGCGACCTCGTGTGGCAGTGGTGGCTCGGCCCGTGGGATCCGGTGGGCCGCCTCATCTGGCTGCCGGTGCGCCTCGGCGAGGCCTGGCGCACCCTCACCGGGCCCGCCGCCTGAGGTCGCGATGAACCTCTGGTTCGCCGCCTTCCTGGTCCTCGTGTCGTCCGCGGTCGCGGTCGGCGCCCTGCTCGTGCTGCGCCGCTTCGCGCCGCACGGCGGCCACTTCGCCGACACCGGCCGGGCCGCCGGCGTGTTCGGCATCCTCGCCACCTCGTTCGCGGTGCTGCTCGCCTTCATGATCTACCTGGCGTTCACCGCCTACTCGAACACCTCGGCGGGCGCCGACACCGAGGCCGAGCTCATCGCCCAGCAGGTCGAGACCGCGCAGCTGCTCCCGCCCGGGCAGCAGCTCGTGCTCGGCTCCGAGCTGGTCTGCTACGGCCGCTACGTGATCCACCAGGAGTGGCCGGCGATGGAGTCCGGCTCGCCGCCGTCGGTCAACCCGTGGGGGCCGCGCGTGTTCGCCACGTTCCGGCAGGTGCAGCCCGAGACCGACGCCCAGAGCGCGGCCTACGCCAAGTGGCTCGACCAGACCTCGGCCCGGGAGGCGGCCCGCCTCGACCGCATCTCGGCCGCCAACGGCGTCATCCCCGCGCCGCTCTGGTTCGTGCTGCTGATCTCGTCGGCCACGGTGCTCGGCTTCGTGTTCTTCTTCGCCGACCGCGGCGAGGGTGCCCTGGTGCAGGCGGTGCAGGTCGGCGCCGTCACCGCGATCCTCGTGGCGAGCCTGCTGGTGGTGCGCTTCCTCGACCACCCCTACGAGCCCGGTTCGGGCAGCATCCGGCCGACGGCGATGCAGGAGAACCTCGACCGGGTCCAGACCGCCCTCGACCAGGTGGGCATCACGCTGCCCGAGCTGTGCGACGCCGAGGGCGAGCCGCTCGGGCAGCCCTCCGGCGCCTGACGCCTGACCCCCGACGCCTGACCCCTGACGCCCGGTCGCTGCCGGGGCGCGTCGGCTCAGTGGATGGTGAGCTGGCCGCCGTCGACGTTCCACTGCTGCCCGGTCACCCACGAGCCCTGGTCGCTGCACAGGAAGACGGTGACCGCGGCGATGTCGAGGCCCTCGCCGGCGCGGCGCAGCGGGATCTGGGTCTCGACCAGGCGCTCCCACCGCTCGCCCCGGTCGATGTCGTCGAGGCGGCTCGTGTCGATGATCCCGGGGCACAGAGCGTTCACCCGGATGCCGGCGGCGCCGAGCTCCTTGGCCATGGCCGCCGTCACCGCGTGCACGCCCGCCTTCGACGCGGAGTACGCGGCGGTGGAGGGGCCGGCGATCTTGCCGCCGACGGAGGAGATGTTCACGATCGCGCCCGGGGTGCCGGCGGCGAGGAACCGCTGGGCGAAGGTGCGGCTCATGTAGAGCACGCCGTGGAGGTTCACGTCGATGACGTGGCGCCACACGTCGAGGTCGAGCTCCACCACCGGGGCCCGGTCCTCTCCTCGAGCCGCGCCCGCGTTGTTGACGACGATGTCGACGCGGCCCATCTCCGCCTCGACCAGGTCGGCGAGCGCCTCGACCGCAGCGGCGTCGCTCACGTCGGACACGACCGGGAGGGCCCGACGCCCGAGCGCCTCGACCTCCGCCGCCACCAACTCGATGTCGTGCCAGCCGGCGGCCTTCTCGTCGTCGGGGTAGCGGTCGGCGGCGCGGCCGGTGCCGGTGAGCACCACGTCGCAGCCGGCCCGGGCCAGCTCCACGGCGATCGGGCGGCCGATCGAGCGCATGCGCCCCGCACCGGTCACCACCGCGACCTTCCCCTCGAGCCCCGTCAGCGTGTAGGTCATCGCGTCGCCCTCCTCGTCGGCACGCCAGGACGCTAGGCGGCGGTCATCGGTTCGCGCGACGGCACGTTTCGGGTCGCTGACGGTACGGTGACGGCGTTGGGTCAGGGTCGGGCGCGGAGGATGGGATGACGATCTCGCTGGTTGGCTGGGCCAGCGTCGCCGTCGTCGTGGGGTTGCTGGCCGTCGTGGTGGCCGCGCTCGCCATCCGGGCCAGGGGCCGCAGCCGCTTCCTGGCGGTGCGCACCCTGCTGTGGTCGCTCGTCGCCACCGCCGGTGTCGCTCTCGTCCTGCACGCCACCGGGCTCGTCCCGCTCGACATCCCCCGCTGGTTCTACGCCGTGGCGGTGCTGCCCTTCATCGGCCCCGCCCTCGCGGTGGCTGCCGGGCGCTCGTTGCGGGCCCCGGGCCGGGTGCTGGCGGTGGCCTGCCTGCCCCTCGGGCTGCTCGCCTCGGTCGTGGTCGTGAACCAGCACTACCGCTACTGGCCCACCGTCGGTGCGCTCCTGGGGCGCGACCACAGCGACCCCATGCTCGACGCCACCACCGTCCTGCGCCTCGCCGGCGCCGACCCCACCGATGCCACGGCCGCCACGGCGGCCCCCGCCGGCCCCGCGAGCCAGGGCCGCCTCGTCGACATCTCGATCCCGGCCGCGTCGTCGGGCTTCCACGCCCGCACCGCCCGCGTGTGGCTCCCGCCCGGCTTCCTCACCGACCCCGACCGGCCCCGCCCGGTGGTCGAGCTGCTCGGCGGCACCCCGAGCTGGACCTCCGACTGGACCCGCGCCGCGGCCATCGACACCACCGCCGACCACGTGGCCGCCGCGCACGACGGTGAGGCCCCGATCCTGGTCATGGTCGACCCCAACGGGAGCGCCTTCGGCGACACCGAGTGCGTCGGGGCCTCCGAGCACTACATCACCGAGGACGTGCCCGCGTTCATCGAGTCGCACTTCGCCGTGCCCGCCACGCGCACCTCGTGGGCGATCGCCGGCTACTCCGAGGGCGGCACCTGCGCGGTGACACTCGCCCTGCGCCACCCCGACCGCTACTCCGCGTTCGCCGACATGGCCGGTGACGCCCACCCCGACGTCGGCGGGCACTCCCACACCGTGCGGGCGCTCTTCGGTGGGTCCGAGTCGGCGTACGCCGCCCACGACCCCGACACGTTGCTCACGACCCAGCGCTTCTCCGACCTGGCCGGCTGGTTCGGTGTCGGGCGAGCCGACGGCAGCCCGCGGCGCGCCACCATCCGCCTGGCCAACGAGGCCCAGGCGGCCGGTGTCGAGGTCCAGCAGTACGCCTGCGCCGGAGGCCACGACTTCGGCTTCGTGGGCCACGCACTGTCGGCCGCCCTGCCCTGGCTCGACGACCACCTCCGGGCCTGAGGCCGCGTCCGGGCCGGGCGCGGTCCGGATGAGAGCCGTGCGTCAGGTGCCCTCGGCGACGTTGGCCACCATCGAGAGCATCGTGTACTGCCCGACCACGTAGACGGCCTCGACCAGCTCGTCGATGGTGGCGACCTCGGTCAGGGCCTGCCAGGTGGCCGGGCCGATGGTGGTGTCGCGGTGGAGCTCGTCGGCGGCGGTGACGAGCAGCTGCTCGCGCCGGGTCCACCCGGGGTCGGCGCCCGACGCCAGGCACTCGATCTCGTGGTCGGTGAGGCCGGCGGCGCGGGCGAAGGCGGAGTGCTCGGTCCACTCGAAGGCCGACCCGCAGTTGTGCGCGGCGCGCAGGGCGAGGATCTCGTGGTCGCGCTTCGGGAGGGCGCCCTCGAGGGCGAGCGCGGCCGCCCACCCCAGGAACGGCCCGAGCAGGGGCTCGCGGTGGGCGAGCGCCGTGATGGTGATGGGCGGCTCGCCGCCGGGCGGGGCGGTGAGCGCCACCAGCTCGGGCACCGGATCGGGCGGCGGGATCCGGCCCACCGGTCAGTCCTTCAGCTCGATGATGATCTCGCGGTAGGGCTGCTCGCCGATGTTCACCGCGGTCTCGACGCCGCCGCGGGTCAGGTAGACGGTGGCGCCGGGCACCACGTCGGCCTCGAGCCGCTCGGTGACGGGCCCCTCGGTGTCGGCCTCGGGCTCGGCGGCGATGCGGTCGCCCTCGAGCAGCACGAGGATGTAGTCGAGGTCGTGGCGGTGGACCGCGCTGCGCTCCCCCGGCGCGAGGCGCATCTCCCAGATGCGCACCCGCTCGTTCTCGAAGATGACCTCGGTCCCGATGTCACCCAGCACCCGCTCGGCCATGGTGGCCCCCCTCTCCGGCACGACGTGCCCGGCCGGACCCCTCCGGCCGGCCACCAGTATCGGCGCTCAGCCGGGCGGGGGCACTCGAAGTGGCTCGGCCCGATCGGACGCGTGCGCTCGGGTGGCCGCGGCGAGCGCCGTCACCAGGCCCGGCGCCAGGACTCCTCGTCGGGGCGTCCCTTCCCGACGATGGTGAACACGGCCTCTCGCAGCCCAGCGTCTGTCTCTTATACACATCTGACGCTGCCGACGAAGAGGATGGGGGGGGGGGG
>CAMFLJ010000122.1 GCA_945957335.1 uncultured Actinomycetes bacterium
GCCCGGCGCCCAGCGGCCAGATGCCCGTCGTCATCGCCAGCGGCGGCGGCGGCGTGCTGTTCCACGAGGCGTGCGGCCACGGCCTCGAGGCCGACCTCGTGGCCAAGGGCGCGTCGGTGTTCCGCGACCGTGTCGGCCAGCAGGTGGCCAGCAAGGGCGTCACCGTCGTCGACGACGGCACCATGGCCAAGGAGTGGGGCAACATCGCCATCGACGACGAGGGCAACCCCGCACGGCGCAACGTGCTCATCGACGACGGCGTGCTCACCGACTACATGTGGGACCAGCTCCGGGCCCGCAAGGAGGGTCGCCCCTCGTCGGGCAACGGCCGCCGGCAGAGCTACCAGCACCTCCCGATGGTGCGCATGACCAACACCTACCTGCTGGCCGGCACCGACGACCCCGACGACATCGTCGCCTCCACCGAGAAGGGCGTGCTGGTGAAGCACCTCGGCGGCGGCCAGGTGAACACCGCCACCGGCGACTTCGTGTTCGGTATGACCGAGGCCTACCTGATCGAGGACGGCCAGGTCACCGAGCCGCTGCGCGAGGGCAACCTCATCGGCAACGGCCCCGAGGTGCTCCAGCGCATCGACGCCCTCGGCAACGACTTCGCCATGGGCCCTCCCGGCACGTGCGGCAAGGACGGCCAGGGCGTGCCCGTCGGCGACGGCGTGCCCACCCTGCGGGTGTCGTCGCTCACCATCGGCGGCACCGCGGCATGACCGACGAGCTGCTCGCGGTCGCCGACCGCGTGGTCGCCATGGCCGCGCCCGGCGAGCAGGTCGAGGCCGTCGTGGTGCGAGGCGTCGACACCGAGATCAAGGTCTACGGCGGTGAGGTCGAGTCGCTCTCGTCAGCCCAGTCGCAGGGCGTCGGCATCCGCGTGGTGGTCGACGGCCGCCAGGGCTTCGCCTACGCCGGCACGCTCGACGAGGCCGTCATCGCCGAGACCCTGGCCGAGGCCCGCGACAACGCCGGCTTCGCCACCCGCGACGAGTACGTCGGGTTGGCCGAGCCCGACGGAGTCGCCATCGAGGAGCTGGACCTGTTCCGCGCCTCGATGGGATCGGTGCACCCCGACGAGAAGGTGGCGCTGGCCATCGAGCTCGAGCGGGCGGTGCTCGCCGCCGACCCCCGGATCTCCGGCATCGAGTCGGCCGAGTACGCCGACGGAGTGTCCGAGGCGGCGGTGGCCACCACCACCGGCATCCGCTCGGTGGGCCGCGAGACCAGCTGCTACGTCGCCACCTACGCCATGGCCACCGAGGGCGACGACACCCAGACGGGGTTCGGGTTCTCGGTCGGGCGGGAGCTCGCCGACCTCGACCCGGGCGCGGCCGCGGCCGAGGCCGCCGAGCGGGCCACCCGCATGCTCGGTGCCGTCAAGCCGCCGACCGGCCGGCTCACCGTGGTGCTCGACCCGTGGGTCACCGCGCAGTTCCTCGGCCTGCTCGGCTACACGCTCAACGGCGACGCCGTCGCCAAGGGGCGCTCGCTGTTCGCCGACCGCCTCGGCGAGGCCGTCGCCTCACCGCTCGTCACCCTGATCGACGACCCCACCGACATCAGGGCCATGACCGCCACCGACACCGACGGCGAGGGGCTGGCGACGCGCCGCAACGTGCTCGTGCGCGACGGCGTGCTCGAGATGTTCGTGCACAACGCCTACAGCGCCCGGCGGGCGGGAACGGTGAGCACCGGCAACGCAGTGCGCGGCTTCAAGAGCACGCCGTCGGTCGACTGCCTGTTCCTCTCGCTCCAGCCCGGCACCACCGACCCGGCCCAGCTCATCGCCGGCATCGACGACGGAGTGCTGGTGCAGGAGGTCTCCGGCCTCCACTCCGGCGTCAACCCGGTCAGCGGCGACTTCTCCACCGGCGCCGAGGGGCTGCGCATCCGGGGCGGCGAGGTCGCCGAGCCGGTGCGGGAGTTCACCATCGCCTCCACCCTGCAGAAGATGCTCCACGACGTGCAGGCGGTCGGGAACGACCTGCAGTTCCTGCCGATGAACGCCGCCGGCGTCAGCCTCGTGGTCGCCGACGTCACGCTCTCGGGCTCGTGAGCCTCCTGCCCTCGCCCCCGATCGACCCGCCCGACGACGAGAGCGCCGAGCTCCTCGCCGTCGCCTCCCGGGTGGCGGCACAGGCCGGCGCCGACGAGCAGGTCGAGGCGTTCGTCGGCCGCTCGTCGTACACCACCGTCAAGGTCCACGCCGCCGAGGTCGAGTCGTTCACCGCGGCCACCACCGCCGGCATCGGCGTGCGGGTGGTGCGCGACCACCGCCAGGGCTTCGCGTGGGCCGGCAGCCTCGACGACGACGTCGTCGCCGACGCCCTGGCCGAGGCCCGCGACAACGCCGCGTTCGCCGAGCCCGACGAGTGGGTCGGCCTGGCCGAGCCCGACGGCGTCGCGCCGGTGCCGTTCGACGCGTTCGACCCGGCCGTCGCCGCCCTGCCGGCCGAGCGCAAGATCGAGCTCGCCCTCGAGCTCGAGCGCATGGTGCGCGCCGGCGACCCTCGCATCACCGGTGTGCGGGTGGCCTCGTTCTCCGACTCCACCGGCCGCTTCGCCGTGGCCACGAGCACCGGCATCGCCGGGGCCGGTCGTGGCGCGTGGTGCTCGATGGGCGTGCTCGCCCTCGCCGCCGACGGCGACGAGACCTACACGGGCAACGGCTCCACCGTGGGCTTCGGCCCCGACGAGCTCGACCTCGACGAGGCCGCCGCCGACGCCGTGCTCCGCGCCACGCGGCTCTTCGGTGCCCGGGCCGTGCCCTCGCAGCGCCTGGCTGTGCTGCTCGAGCCCCGGTTGGCGGCCAGCGTGGTGGGCCTCCTCGGCGGCACCCTCACCGGTGAGCGCGTGCTGAAGGGCCGGTCGCCCTTCGCCGACCGGGTGGGCGACGCCATCGCCTCACCGGCGCTCACCCTGGTCGACGCGCCGACACGTTCGACGGCGAGGGTCTGGCCTGCCGGCGCAACGTGCTCGTCGCCGATGGCGTGCTCCAGGGCTTCCTCTACGACAGCGCGAGCGGCCGTCGCGCCGGGGTGCCGAGCACCGGCTCTGCGGTCCGCGGCATCTCGTCCACGCCCGGCGTCGGCTGCCAGGCCCTGGCCGTGGCCCCCGGGCAGGGCACCCACGACGAGCTCCTCGCCGGTGTCGACACCGGCATCTACGTGCAGTCGATGACCGGTTGGCACTCCGGGGTGAACGCCGTGTCCGGCGACTTCTCCGTTGGCGTCGATGGGCTGATGATCCGCGACGGCCAGCTCGCCGAGCCGGTGCGCGAGGTCACCGTGGCGTCCACCCTGCAGCGCATGCTGCTCGACATCTCTGCCGTCGGCGCCGACGTCGAGTGGCTCCCGGGCGGCACGGGCTGCCCGACCATCGTGATCGCCGACCTGTCGCTCAGCGGCGCCTGATCCGGCGGTCCACGCGTCCCCCACGTGGACCGGGGGAGTGGCTCAGATGACGCTGGTGACCAGCAGGACCACGGTGACGGCGGCGGCGGCGAGTCGCTCCCAGCCGAAGATGGCGAGGCTGCGGGTGCGCAGCCAGTTGACCATCCAGCGCACCGACACCACCGCGGCGAGGAACGCGAACACCATGCCGATGAGCGGGTTCACCCAGCCGTAGGCGTCGATCACGGTCGAGCCGTTCTTGGCCGACTCGTAGACGGTGGCGGCGCCGAGGGTCATCAGGCCGAGCAGGAAGCTGAACTCGACGGCGGCGGCGAGCGACGCGCCGACCGCGAGGGCGGCGAGGATCGTCACCAGTGATCGGCTGGTGCCGGGCCACATGGCCAGCACCTGGGCAACGCCGATCACCAGGCCGTGGCGCCACGTGAGCTCGGTGATCGAGAAGCCCTTGCGCTCCGCGGTGATGCGCGGTGCCAGCCAGATCACGAGGATGCCACCCACCGTCCACGCCGCGACCACCGGCCACGGTCCGAACAGGTGGCTCTTGATGGCCTTCTCGCCGACCACCCCCACGACCACCGCGGGCAGGAAGGCGGTGACGAGGGCGATGAGCAGGCGCCGGCCCTCAGGGTCGCGCCCGACCAGGCCCTTGAAGATGGAGACGATGCGGTTCCAGTAGAGGACGAGCACTGCGAGGATGGCGCCGAACTGGATGGCGATGGCGTAGGTGTCGGCGGCGTCCTTGGTGGCGTCGTCGTTGCCGATGCCGAGGATCCGCTGGGTGACGAGCAGGTGGCCGGTGGAGCTCACGGGCAGGTACTCGGTGACGCCCTCGACCACGCCCAGCACCACGGCCTTCCACGCCGTCATCTCGTTGCCGGCGGCGGTGGCCTCCTCGGACGTGACGGTGGACGACGCGAGCTCGACCGGGCGGGTGGTCTGCGCGCCGGCCGAGGAGCCGAACGAGGTGACCGCCCACGCTGCGCACAGGGCCACGACGACGATCGCCGCGGCGAGGCGAACCCTGGTGGTGCGGCTGACGGGATGCGTGGCGGGATCGGGCACGATCGCCGACGCTACTGCCGGGCGCGATCCCAGTGGGGGCGCCGACGAGCGGAGGCTCTGGCTCCGTCGCCGTCGGTCGCTATCCGGGCGCGACGAGCGCGACCGCGACGGCGCCGTCGAGCACGGCCTGGGCGGTGGCGGCGGCCTCGGTGCCGGTGACCGACACGGTGGCGGACCGGTCGTCGACCGCCACGACGAGCGCTCCGGCCGCCACCCGCCGGACACCGCCGCCGCCTCGGGCGGCGGCTGCCAGCTCCGACGAGGTGGTGGCCGTGGCGGGGGAGTAGAGGTCGACGCGGTCGCCGACGATGACCCCGCCGGGGGCGGCCTCGAGGGGGACCGCCACGGCTCGACGCCCGGGGCCCAGGAGTGCACTCACCCCGGTGCCGCTGCCGGCGAGGCGTCGCTCCAGCAGCACCTCGCCGGCCGCCACCGGCTCGGTGACGACGCGCCCGACCGGGTCGGTGGCGGCGCCCTCGGGCACCAGCCCGACGGGCAGCGGTCGGGTGGCGACGTCGCCGGCGCCCACGGTGTCGCCGACCGAGAGGTCGGCGGTGGCGACGGGCACGAGCGCGGTCTCGCCGTAGGCGGCGCGGGCGGCTTCGGCCCGGCTCACGGTGGCGGCGGTCAGCGCGCCGGCGCAGACGGCGAGGACGACGGCGACGGCCCAGCGCAGGCCGCGCCCGCGCCACGCCCGGAGCAGTGGGGATCCCACGGGCCCTCCCGAGGAAGGGGGACGGTGGGGGGAAGCGGCGTCACCCTAGGCCAGCACCCCTCCGGGTGGAAGGGGCCGGGCCGACGGCGGGATCAGGCCGACGCGGCGGCCGTGGACGACGAGCTGCTCGACGAGTCGGACGTCGAGGAGCTCGACGAGGTGCTCGACGACGAGCTGTCGGACCCGCTGGAGGACTCGGTCGAACCGGTCGACGAGCTGGAGCTGCTCGAGGAGGAGCTGCTCGACGAGCCGCCGCGGCTGTCGTTCTTGTAGAAGCCGCTGCCCTTGAACGAGATGCCGACCGAGCCGAACTTCTTCTTCAGCGCGCCCCCGCAGGAGGGGCACTCGGTCAGCGGGTCGTCGGTGAACGCCTGCTGGGCCTCGAGCTCGTGGCCACAGTCCTTGCAGCGGTACTCGTAGGTCGGCATCGATGGTCCTCCGGCGCCCGGCGGAGGTCGCCTGGGCGGTTAGCACTCGAACGTCGCGAGTGCCAGCATAGCGGCGGGTAGGGGTCGTCCTACAGCCCGGCTCCGTCCGCACCGATCTCTCAGGTGCGTCGCAGCAGGCGCCCAGGCGGTCGCGCGTACGATCACCCCATCCCCCACGGAGGTCCCGATGCCCGGAACGAAGGTCACCAAGGCTGTCATCCCGGCCGCTGGTCTGGGCACGCGCTTCCTGCCGGCCACCAAGGCCCAGCCCAAGGAGATGCTGCCGGTCGTCGACAAGCCGGCGATCCAGTACGTGGTCGAGGAGGCCGTCGCCGCCGGGATCGACGACATCTTGATCATCACCGGCCGCGGCAAGCGCTCGCTCGAGGACCACTTCGACCGCAACTTCGAGCTCGAGTACTACCTCGCCGAGCGGAACAAGCAGGACCAGCTCGACGAGGTGCAGCACCTGGCCGAGCTGGCCGACATCCACTACGTCCGCCAGGGCGAGCCGCTCGGCCTCGGCCACGCCGTGTCGGTGGCCCGCAAGCACGTCGGCGACAACCCCTTCGTCGTCATGCTGGGCGACGACATCATGGACAGCAGGTCGTCGGTCCTCACCGACATGATCTCCACCTACGAGCACTACGGCCGCTCGGTGATCGCGCTCTCCGAGTTCCCCGCCGAGGAGATCTCGTCCTACGGCTGCGTCGACCCCGAGGTCGTCTCCGACAACCTGGTCCAGGTGCGGGGCATCGTCGAGAAGCCCGCCCCCGAGGACGCCCCCTCGAACCTCGCCGTGATGGGCCGCTACGTGTTCACGCCCGAGATCTTCGAGGCCCTCGAGGGTGTCGAGCCCGGCGTCGGCGGCGAGATCCAGCTCACCGACGCCATCGCCCGCCTGCTCGCCTCCCAGAGCGTGTACGGCTGGGTGTTCCGCAGCGGTCGCTACGACATCGGCAAGAAGATCGACTACCTGCGCGCCACGGTCGAGATGGCCGTCGACCGCGAGGACCTCGGCCCCGAGTTCCGGGCGTTCCTCGTCGACTTCGTGGAGAAGCGCCTCACGTGATCTCCCTCGACGAGGCCCGCTCGTTCGTGCTGGGGGGATGCGAACCGGGCCCCGCCGTCACCCTCCCGCTCGCCGACGCGCTCGGGCTCGTCACCGCACAGGGCGCGGTGGCCGACGAGGCCGTCCCGCCGTTCGCCAACACCGCGATGGACGGCTTCGCCGTGCGTGCCGCCGACACCGCCGCCGCCCCCGTCACGCTCCGCGTCGCCGGCACCGTGCGGGCGGGCATGTCGGGCGCCGACTCCCCGGTCGGGCCCGGCGAGGCCGTGCGCATCATGACCGGTGCCCCCGTGCCGCCCGGCGCCGACGCCATCGTCATGGTCGAGCTCACCGAGGCGGCGGCCGACGGCTCCACCGTCGTCGTGCGCGAGGCCGTCCCCGAGGGCAACCACATCCGCCCCGCGGGCGACGACGTCGTGGCCGGTGACCGCGTGCTCGAACCGGGAACCGTGCTCACCCCGGGCCACCTCGGCCTGCTCGCCACGGTGGGCCTGCGGCAGGTCGACGTCGTGCGGCCACCCCGCGTCGGTGTCATCTCGACGGGTGACGAGCTGGTCGACGACGGCTCGCCGCTCGCCCCCGGCCAGATCCGCGACTCCAACCGCCTGACCCTCCGCTCGCTCGTCGCCGAGAGCGGCTTCGAGGCGGTCGACCTCGGGCTCGTCCGCGACGACGAAGCCGCCATAGAGGCCGCCATGCGCCACGGCGCCGACACGTGCGACGCCCTCGTCACCTCGGGCGGCGTGAGCATGGGCGACTTCGACTTCGTGAAGGTCGTCCTCGACCGCATCGGCGACATGCGCTGGATGCAGATCTCGATCAAGCCGGCCAAGCCCCTCGCCTTCGGCACCATCTCGCGGGCCGACGGCACCCGGGTGCCCGTGTTCGGCCTGCCCGGCAACCCGGTGTCGTCGATGGTCAGCTTCGAGCTGTTCTGCCGGCCCGGGCTGCGCAGGATGGCCGGTCACGCCGCCGGCGACCTCGACCGCGCCACCGTCGTGGCCGTCGTCGACGAGCCGCTCCGGCGCCGACCCGACGGCAAGACCCACTTCGCCCGGGTGGCGTGCCACTACGACGAGGCCACCGCCACCTACCGCGTGCGCTCCGCCGGGGCCCAGGGCTCGCACCACATGGCGGCCATGGCCGCCGCCGACGCGCTGGCCGAGCTGCCCGACGGACCCACTGTCGAGCCCGGCGCCACCGTGCGCGTCCGGCTGCTTCGCCCGTAACCTCCAACCCCATGGCCTCGCCGTCCGACCGTCAGCTCGTCGACGGGTTCGGGCGCGTCCACCGCGATCTGCGCATCTCGGTCACCGACCGCTGCAACTTCCGGTGCACCTACTGCATGCCCGCCGAGGGCATGCCCTGGCTGCCCCGCGAGGACCTCCTCAGCTACGAGGAGCTCACCCGGATCGCCCGGGTGTGCGTCGAGCGCTTCGGCTTCGACGGCATCCGCCTCACCGGCGGCGAGCCCACCGTTCGCGCCCACCTGCCGGTGCTCATCGAGAAGCTCTCGGCGCTCGGTGTCGACATCGCGCTCACCACCAACGGCGCCACCCTGCGCCTGGTCGCCCACGACCTCGCCGCCGCCGGCCTGCGCCGCATCAACATCTCGATCGACTCGCTGCGGGCCGACCGCTTCACCGAGATCACCAAGCGCGACGAGCTGGCCCGGGTGCTCGACGGCATCGACGCCGCCCTCGAGGCGGGGCTCGACCCGGTGAAGCTCAACGTGGTCGTGATGCGGGGCGTGAACGACGACGAGCTCGTCGACTTCGCCCGCTTCGGCCGCGACAAGGGCGTGCAGGTGCGCTTCATCGAGTTCATGCCGCTCGACGCCCAGCAGGCCTGGACCAACGACCAGGTGGTCACCCAGGACGAGATCGTGGCCCGCATCGGTGAGGCCTTCCCGCTCGAGGCCGTGCCCGAGTCGGTGCGGGGCTCCGCCCCCGCCGCCCGCTGGCGCTACCTCGACGGTGGCGGCGAGATCGGCATCATCCCGAGCGTCACGCACGCCTTCTGCGACTCGTGCGACCGCGTGCGCCTCACCGCCGAGGGCGAGCTGCGCCACTGCCTCTTCGCCACCCGCCAGCTCGATCTGCGCACCCTGCTGCGCGAGGGCGCCACCGACGACCAGCTCGCCGACGCCATCCGGGCCGAGGTCGGGGCCAAGTGGGCGGGCCACCAGATCAACCAGGTCCACTTCATCCGGCCGTCGAAGTCGATGAGCCAGATCGGCGGATAGGCCGCCCCGCGTCGTGCCCCGAGGCCCTGGTGGCCGCGGCGGTGACGGAGTCTGATGGGTTCGGAGGCACGGGTGCTCCGTCGCCTCGCTGGAGGCCGTCATGGCCGTCTTCGACCGCCGCCCGAGCCTCGGCCGCCTGCTCGGCGGCCTGAGCATCGCGGCAGGCCTGATCGTCGGCTGCGGCTTCCTCACCGCCGTGCTGGTGGCCCACAGCTGGGCGTGCGAGGTCCCGCTGCCCACGCAGCCTCCGGGTGATGCATGGATGAACGGCGGGCTGATCGCCGCGGTGGTGCTGTCGCCGGTGGCCGTCGTCCTCTGCGCCCTCTCCGTGATCTGGCTCGGTGGCAGGCTGTGGCCGCTCCTCGCCCTACTCCCGGTCGTGCTCGTGTGGCTGGCCTTCGGGATCGACGTGCTCGCCAGCAGCGGCACGGGACTGCTCCACCTCTTCCCGAACTACTGCCCGACCTGAGCCGGGTCGACCCGAGCGGCGGCGGTCGCCCGCGTGCGAGGATCCCGGGCGATGCCGACCGACACCGCCGCACCCCAGTTCTCGCTCTTCCTCCCGCAGATGCGGATGCCGCTCGACGTGCTCGTCGAGCGGGCCCGGGCCGCCGAGGCCGCCGGCTTCCACGGCATGGCGCTGATGGACCACATGGCGCCGCCGATGGCGGAGGCCCAGCCCATGTACGAGGCGTTCGCCACCGCCATGTGGCTCGCCGCCCACACCGAGCGGCTGGTGCTCGGCCACCTGGTCCTGTGCGACATGTTCCGCCACCCGGCGATGCTCGCCCGTGAGGTCGTCGCCCTCGACCACGCGTCGGGCGGCCGCTTCGAGCTCGGCATCGGCTGGGGATCGGTGCCCACCGAGTTCGAGGTCTTCGGGATGGGCGACACCACCCCCAAGGTGCGCGTCGCCCGCCTCGGCGAGACGCTCGAGGTCGTCCGCGGGCTCTGGACGGGCGAGCCGTTCTCGTTCTCCGGCGAGCACTTCGAGCTCGTCGACGCCCAGCAGCAGCCCACCCCGCTCGGCCACGTGCCGATCCTCATCGGCGGCTCCGGGCCCAAGACCCTCCAGCTGGTGAAGCGCCACGCCGACTGGTGCAACCTCCCGATCCACCAGCCTGTCTCTTATACACATCTGACGCTGCCGACGAAGAGGAGAGTGGTGGGGG
>CAMFLJ010000123.1 GCA_945957335.1 uncultured Actinomycetes bacterium
GCCCTCGGCCGAGGTGTTCTGCACGATGAGGTCGACGTTGATGTCGGCGTCGGCCAGCGCCCGCGTGTACTTGGCGGCCACGCCGGGGCGGTCGGCCACCCCGCTGATCGTGACCTTGGCCTCGTCGGCGTCGTGCACGACGGCCGAGACGATCGCCTGCTCCATGTCGTCGTCCTCCTTGGTGACCAGGGTGCCGGGCTCCCAGGTGAAGGCCGACCGCACGTGCAGGTCGACCTCGTGGGTGCGGGCGAACTCGACCGACCGCATGGCCGGCTTGGGGCAGCCGTTCGCGGTCATCTCGAGCAGCTCGTCGAAGCTGATGCGCTCCATCTTCCGGGCGTCGGGGACGACCCGGGGATCGCTGGTGAACACGCCGGGCACGTCGGTGTAGAGCTCGCACGAGTCGGCGCCGATCGCCTTGGCGATGGCCACCGCGGTGGTGTCGGAGCCGCCCCGGCCGAGGAACGTGACGTTGCGCTCGGGCGACACGCCCTGGGCGCCGCCGACCACGGGCACCCGGCCCGCGTCGAGGGCCTCGCGGATGCGGTCGGGGCGGACCTCGACGATCTTGGCGTTCATGTGGGTGGAGTCGGTGAGGAACCCGGCCTGTGAGCCGGTGAACGACTCGGCCTCGACCCCGAGGTCGGCGATGGCCATGCACAGCAGGGCGGTGGCCTTGCGCTCGCCGGCGGTGACGAGCATGTCCATCTCACGGCCCGGACGGGTGCCGGAGACCTCGCGGGCGATGCGCAGGAGCTCGTCGGTCTCCTTGCCCATGGCCGAGATCACGACGACCACCTGGTCGCCTCGGCGGACGGTGCGCGCCACGTGGTCGGCCACGGCGCGCATGCGCTCGGGGTCGGCCACGGAGGTGCCACCGAACTTCTGGACGAGGAGAGCCACGGGCGGGAACGCTACCGGCCGCGCGCAACCCGCCCGAAACCACGGGGGCCGCCGACGCGCGGGCCCTCCGGATCCGTGAGGCCCTCCCGGATCGTGTTGGCACTAGGTTCACGCCGCCATGGCCCGACCGACCAACCGCCGCCAGAGGGAGGCCTCGCGCCAGCGGGCGCAGCAGGCGGCCGAGGCGCGCCGGGCCAGCACCAGGAGGCGCCAGCGGGTCATCGCCGGCGCGGTGGCCGTGATCGTGGTGCTCGGCGTGGTGGCCGCGGTGTTCGGCTCGCGCTCGTCCACCACCCGGTCGACGACCTCCACCACCGCCGCGTCCTCCACCACGGTGCCCGCCCGCACGAGCAGCACGCAGCTGCCGGCCAACGGCATCCAGCCCGCCACCGTGGCCATGGGGGCGACCCTCACCGGCCCCACACCGTGCCCGGCCGAGGACGGCTCGTCGCCCCGCACCACCCTCTTCGCCCAGGCGCCGCCGACCTGCATCGACCCCGGGTTCTTCCACATCGCCACCATCGCCACCTCGGCCGGCACGATGACCGTGCAGCTCAACCCCAAGCTGGCCCCGCAGACCGTGAACGACTTCGTGGTGCTCGCCCGCTACCACTTCTACGACGGCCAGCCCGTCACTTCGATCACGTCGCGCCAGTCGTTCACCATCGGCCTCGCCTTCACCGGTGAGGGCGCCGACCGGGCCCCCGGGTTCACCTTCGCCGGGGACCCGGCCGCGCAGGGCACCGTCCTCACCCCCGGCACCCTGGCCACCGGCGGGCCCGCGGGCTCGGCCGGCGACCGCGGCCAGCTGGTCGTGGCCACCTACGAGGACGCCGCCGGCATCGACCCGGGCGTCACCGCGTTCGGCTTCATGCTCTCGGGCGACGAGGTGCTGCGCGCCGTCGACGCCCTCGCCACCCAGAGCGGGCTGCCCGCCGCGCCGGTCACGATCACCTCGATCACGGTCACGCGCAGCTCCGCCATCCCAGGCTGAGTAGCGTCCCCCGCCGATGGGTACCTCCAAGCGCGAACGCCAGAAGGCCGGCCACCAGGCCCGGCTGTCGGTCGAGCGGGCCGCCATGGCCCGCTACCAGCGGCGTCGCCGCCTGCTCACCGCCCTCGCCGTCTTCGTCGGCGTCATCGCCGTGGCCGGGCTCTTCGTCCTCCTGAGCCGCAGCGGCAGCTCCTCCACCGCGACCGCCACCACCACCACGACGGCCAGCACCACCACGACCACCCTCGAGTCGGCCCTCGGCAAGCCGTGCGTCGCCCTCGCCGACCCGCTCCCCGCGGGCGCCCCCGAGGTGCCGGTGCCCGTGGGTGACCCGCCGAGCGACCTCGTCAGCCAGGACCTCGTGACCGGCACCGGTGCCACCGTGGCGCTCGGCGACTCGGTGACCGTGAACTACATCGGCGTCTCGTGCTCGACCGGCAAGATCTTCGACTCGTCGTACACCCGGGGCACGCCGGCCACCTTCACCCTGGCCGAGGGCCAGCTCATCGAGGGCTGGACCTCCGGCCTGCCGGGCATGCAGGTCGGCGGCCGGCGCCTGCTGGTGATCCCGCCCTCGCTGGGCTACGGCTCGACCGGCCAGGGCGCGATCGCCCCGGACGAGACGCTGGTGTTCGTCGTCGACGTGGTCGACGCCGGTCCCGCCACCACGACCACGACCGCCGCCACCGCCACCCCCTGAGCCCGGCCGCGCCACGGCTGCCGGCTCTTCGCCGGCGCCCCGAACGCCTCGATCAGGCGGGGACGGCCGGCTGGGGCAGATCGGCCAGGGTGGCCGGACGCCCACCACGGTGCACCGCCGGGGTGGCCACGCCCGTGGCGCGCCAGGTGCCGTCGGGGTCGAGCACCACCGCGGTGCGCTCGGGAAGCTCGACGAGCACGACGTCGGCGGGGGCCAGCTCGACCGTGCGCCGCACCTTGTCGGGCGACCACAGGTTCGAACGGGCCACGACGGCCATGCGGGGCAGCAGGCCGAGGCCGATGGTGAAGGCCCCGCCGCGGGTGTCGACCATGGGGTCGCACAGCACGTCGGCGCCGGCCCCGCTGCCGGCCAGCGCGGCACCGCCGGCCCAGGCCGAGCAGAGCGCCTCGAGCACGGGCGTGTCCTTCAGCACCGAGCGCAGGTGCATCGGCGAGGTGCCGGTGACGTAGAGGAAGCGGGCGTTGGCAACGGCGTCGACGTTCTCGGCCACCAGCGCGTCGGGCCGGGTGTAGACGGGCACCTCGCGGAGGCCGACGCCGAGGGCCTCGAACCAGGCGCGGGCACCGGCGACGACCTTCCCTGGGTTCTCGTAGGCCGAGCCGGTGGCGAGCAGGGCCACCTCGTCGGCGCCGACGGCGGCGAGCAGCTCGGCGTCGAAGTCACAGCCCGGGGCGAACTCGTCGCCGCCCACGAGGGCGAGGGGGCCGCTCACGACCCGGCCTCGACGGGGACGGCGGGGGCCACGGCCGGCACCGCCGGGCGCACGGCGTGGACCTCGACGCCGTGGCGCAGGGGGGAGACGGCGGTGGGCATGGAGAACCTCTCGATGTCGTCGAGGGAGAACGAGGTGGTGCGCATGGCGGCGGTGACGTCGCGGGCGACGTGGAAGCCCCGCAGGCGCGGGGCGGCCGACCACATGGACGCGGACAGCAGGGCGGCGAGGCCCGGCCGGCCGGTGGGCTCGACGAGCAGGACCCGGCCCTCGGGCGAGAGCAGGCGGTCGATGCCGCGGAGGGCGGCGCCGAGGTCGGGGAAGCGCACGAGCTGGCCGACCACGAGGGCCGTGTCGTAGGCGGGCACGACGTGGCGCTCGACCGAGGCCCGGGCGACCTCGGCCCGGTGCTCGGCCAGGTCGAGGTCGAGCACCCGGCCGACCACCTGCCCGAGGAGCAGCCGCCGACGGCGCTCGAGCTCGATCTCCACGGCGGCCGGGAAGCGGCAGGGCCGCTCGACGACCTGGGGCACCTTGCTCACCACGGCGGTCACGCTAGTGCCGCCGACCACGGCCGCCCGCCGCCGACGGACTGGCCGCGAAAGCTACCGATCAGTAACATCTCACCCCTTCGTCGCCTCACAAGGGGAAGCAGCACCATGGCCATCGCACGCATCGGCATCGTCGGGTCCGGGATCATGGGCTCCGGCATCGCAGAGGTCGCCGCCACCACCGGCCACGAGGTCGTGCTGCGCTCCCGCAAGATCGAGTCGGCCCAGGCCATGCTCGCCGCCCTCGAGAAGTCGCTGGCCCGCCAGGTCGAGAAGGGCCGCCGCGAGCAGGCCGACGCCGACGCCGCCCTCGCCCGGGTCACCGCCACCGCCGACCTCGCCGACCTGGCCGACTGCGACCTCGTGATCGAGTCGGTCGTCGAGGACCTCGACGTGAAGAAGCAGCTGTTCGTCGAGCTCGACGGCATCGTGCGCGAGGGCGCCATCCTCGCCACCAACACCTCCACCCTCCCGGTGGTCGAGATGGCCGTCGTCACCGGTCGCCCCGAGCGGGTGTGCGGCGTGCACTTCTTCAACCCCGCCCCCGCCATGAGCCTCGTCGAGATCGTCCGCCCGCTCACCGCCTCCGACGAGACCATCGCCGAGGTCCAGGCCTTCGCCGCCGCGTGCGGCAAGAAGCCCGTCGAGGTCGCCGACCGCGCCGGCTTCATCGTGAACGCCCTCCTCTTCCCGTACCTCAACAACGCGGTGCGGATGCTCGAGAACGGCGTCGCCTCCCGCGACGACATCGACGAGGCGATGAAGGGCGGCTGCAACTTCCCGATGGGGCCCCTCGCCCTGCTCGACCTGGTCGGCCTCGACACGTCGGTGGCCATCCTCGACGCCCTCTACGACGAGTTCCGCGACCCGAACTACTCGCCGGTGCCCCGCCTGCGCCGCATGGTCTCGGCCGGCCAGCTCGGCCGCAAGACCAAGCTCGGCTTCTACGACTACAGCAAGTAGCGCCCGGCGCTCCGGTAGAAACGGGAGCGTGCCGCCCGAGCCACCGCCGTCCGACTGGCAGTTCCCGCCACCGGACACCGCCGACGAGCACGGGCTCGTCGGCATCGGGGCCGACCTCGAGCCCGGAACCCTCCTCAGCGCGTACCGCCGCGGCATGTTCCCCATGCCGCTGTCCGGCCGCCGGCCCATCGGCTGGTGGTCGCCCGACCCGCGCGGGGTCCTGCCCCTCGACGGGCTCCGGGTCTCGCGCTCGCTGCGCCGGTCGCTTCGCCGCTACGAGGTGCACGTCGACCGCGCCTTCGACGAGGTCGTCGCCGCCTGCGCCGACCCGACCCGCGACGGCGGGTGGATCACCGCCGACATCCGCACGGCCTACGGTCGCCTGCACCGCCTCGGGTGGGCCCACTCGGTCGAGGCGTGGGACGTCGAGACGGGCGAGCTGGCCGGCGGGCTCTACGGCGTGCAGATCGCCGGGCTCTTCGCCGGCGAGTCGATGTTCCAGCGCGGGGTCGACGCCTCCAAGGTGGCCCTCGTGGGGCTGGTCGAGCGGCTGACGGCGGCCGGGGCGGTGCTGCTCGACGTGCAGTGGCAGACCGACCACCTGGCCTCGCTCGGGGCGGTCGAGGTGGCCCGGGACGACTACCTCGAGCTCCTGGCCGACGCGCTGGCCACGCCCGCCGCCCGGCTCGGCGACGGCTGAGCGGGCCCGGGGCGCTCCGGGCCCTGGTTACCGATCGGTCATCGTCGTGACAGAAGGGTCACGGCTGGGCGACGATGGGCCCATGGACGCCACCTCGCCGCGCCCCTCTGCGCACCACGAGCGCGACCGCCCGTGGATGATGCGCACCTACTCGGGGCACTCCACCGCGCGTGCCTCGAACGAGCTGTACCGCACCAACCTCTCGAAGGGTCAGACCGGTCTGTCGATCGCCTTCGACCTGCCGACCCAGACCGGCTACGACTCCGACGACCCCCGTGCCCGGGGCGAGGTCGGCAAGGTCGGCGTGCCCGTCGGCCACATCGGGCACATGCGCGAGCTCCTCGACCAGATCCCGGTCGGCGAGATGAACACCTCGATGACGATCAACGCGCCCGCCGCGTGGCTGCTCGGGCTCTACGTGGCCCACGCCACCGAGCACGGCGTGCCTACCGAGGCGCTGCGGGGCACGACCCAGAACGACATCGTCAAGGAGTACCTCTCCCGCGGCACCTACATCTTCCCGCCGGAGCCCTCCAAGCGGCTGATCGTCGACATGGTCGCCTACTGCTCCGAGCACGTGCCGGCGTGGAACCCGATGAACGTCTGCAGCTACCACCTGCAGGAGGCCGGGGCCACGCCCGTGCAGGAGATCGCCTACTCGCTGGCCACCGCCATCGACGTGCTCGACGCCGTGCGCGACTCCGGCCAGGTGCCGGCCGAGCGCATGCCCGCGGTGGTCGCGTCGATCTCGTTCTTCGTGAACGCCGGCATCCGGTTCGTGGAGGAGGTGTGCAAGATGCGCGCCTTCACCCAGCTCTGGGACCAGATCACCCTCGAGCGATACGGGGTCACCGACGCCAAGGCGCGCCGGTTCCGCTACGGCGTGCAGGTCAACTCGCTCGGCCTCACCGAGGCCCAGCCCGAGAACAACGTGCAGCGCATCGTGCTCGAGATGCTCGGCGTCACCCTGTCGAAGGACGCCCGGGCCCGGTCGCTGCAGCTGCCGGCCTGGAACGAGGCGCTCGGCCTGCCCCGCCCGTGGGACCAGCAGTGGTCGCTGCGCATGCAGCAGGTGCTCGCCTACGAGACCGACCTGCTCGAGTACGACGACATCTTCGCCGGCTCGCACGTCGTCGAGGGCCGAACCGCGGAGCTGGTCGAGGCGGCCCGCGCCGAGCTCGACGAGGTGCTCGCCATGGGCGGTGCGTTCACCGCCGTCGAGGAGCTCAAGGGCCGCCTCGTCGCCTCCAACACCGACCGCGTGCGCCGCATCGAGACCGGTGAGCAGGTCGTGGTCGGCGTCAACCGCTTCACCGAGACCGCCGAGTCGCCGCTGGGCGGCGAGGAGTCGATCCTGAAGGTCGACCCCGCGGTCGAGGCCGCCACCATCGCCGAGCTCGAGCAGTGGCGCGCCGGGCGCGACACCGAGGCCGTGGCCGCCGCGCTCGACGAGCTGCGCCGGGTGGCCGCCTCGGGCGAGAACGTCATGCCCGCCACCATCGCCCTCGCCCACGCCGGTGGCACCACCGGCGAGTGGGCCGGGGCCCTGCGCGAGGTGTTCGGCGAGTACCGCGCCTCCACCGGCGTGGCCGCCGCGGTCGGCACCGGCCAGCTGCCCGACGACCTGCGCCGGGTGGCCGAGCGGGTGCGCGCCCTGCCGGGTGGCCCGCCCCGCCTGCTGGTCGGCAAGCCCGGGCTCGACGGCCACTCCAACGGCGCCGAGCAGATCGCCGTGGCCGCCCGCGACGCCGGCATGGAGGTCATCTACCAGGGCATCCGCCTCACCCCCGAGCAGATCGCCGCCGTCGCCCGCGACGAGGACGTCGACGTCGTCGGCCTCTCGATCCTGTCGGGCAGCCACCTCGAGCTCGTGCCCGACGTCGTCGCGCGCCTGCGGGCCGAGGGGGTCGAGGCCCCCGTCGTGGTCGGCGGGATCATCCCCGAGGAGGACCGCCCGGTGCTGCTCGCGGCCGGCGTGGCCCGGGTGTACACGCCCAAGGACTTCGAGCTCGGCCGGATCATGGGCGACATCGCCGACCTGGCCGCCGCCGGACGAGCCGTCGATGCCTGACGGAAGGCCCGAAAAGCTTCAGGACAGGCGCTCGCGAGCCGACGCTGAAGGTGTGCGACGCGACCCCGCCCGCCCGCCGACCGACCCGGTCGGCCCTGTCTCGATCGTCCTGGTGGCCCTGACGGTCGCCTCGTGCGTCGCGGTCGGCCTCGGGGCGCCCGACCTCATCGTCGCCATCCCGGCCGTCTGCGCCGTGAGCATGGCCGCCATCGCCCTCCACACCCTCCGCCGGGCCCGCCGGGCCGAGGCCGACCTCGCCGAGCGGGGCCATCAGGTCGCGGCCCTCGAGAGCCGGCTGGTCGACGAGGCCGAGGCCCGCCAGAACGCCGAGTCGCGCCTGGCGTGGCGCTCCCGCCTCGGCTCGCTGCGCCGCCAGCGCGTGGGCGACACCATGGTCGACCCCGAGAGCGGCCTGCTGCTCGAGGGCCTGCTGTTCACCAACGTCGAGTCGCGCATCGCCGCCGGCCGCCGCCGCCTGACCCCCGTCGCCGTCGTGATGTTCGAGGTGCTCGAGTACGTCGAGATCGACGACCCCCGGCCCGTCGACGCCGGCACCACCGCCGGGCTCCTCCAGGCCACCCTGCGGGAGGCCGACGGGGCGTTCCGCCTCGACGAGGGCGGCTTCTGCGTCGTGCTCGAAGACACCGACGACGCCGGCGCCATGAACCTCACCCGCCGCTTCGGCCAGGCCCTCGAGGCCATGGCCCCTGGGGCGGTCGTGCGGGCCGGCGTGGCCTGCTACCCGGCCCACGGGCTCACGTCCCGCGAGGTGCTCGACCGGGCCGACGAGGCCCTCGACGAGGCCCGCCGCTGGCGCCAGCACCGCATCGAGGTCGCCCGCGCCGACCGCACCGCCTGAGCGAGGGCCGCGGCGGTAGCGTCCGGGCGGCACGAGCCACCGGGGGGGGCACGACGATGGCGTTCACGAACGAGCAGGCCGACGCGGCCATCGAGGGCCTGGCCGAGCGAGGCATGGTCATCGGCGACGAGCGGCGGCGCACCGGCAGCGGCGGCACCTACGCCCACCACGACCCGGCATCGGGCCGCCTCCAGGCCGAGGTGCCCGTCGGCGGGGCCGACGACGTCGATGCCGCGGTGGCCGCGGCCCGCGCTGCCCTGCCCGCGTGGCGGGCCACCCCTCCCCCGGCCCGCGCCGCCATGCTGCTGCGCCTCGCCGACCTGCTCGAGGCCAACGGCCCCGAGGCCGCTGCCATCAACGCCCGCGACAACGGGTGCCCGATCAGCATCCTCGACTCCGGGAGCTACACCGCCAACTGGGCGCGGCACTACGCCGGCTGGGTCGACAAGATCGAGGGCCGGGTGATCCCGATGCCCATGCCGGGCCACCTCGACTACACCCGCCCGGAGCCGTACGGCGTCATCGCCGCGCTGGTGCCGTGGAACGGCCCGATGATGGGCATGGGCCAGAAGGCGATCCCCGCGCTGGCCGCCGGGAACACGGTGGTGGCCAAGCCGCCCGAGATCGCCCCGTGGGGCGCGGTGCGCTTCGCCGAGCTGGCCATGGAGGCCGGCATCCCGCCCGGTGTGGTCAACGTCGTGCCCGGCGGGGCCGCCACCGGTGAGCTGCTCGTCCGCCACCGCGGGGTCGACAAGATCTCCTTCACCGGTGGCGTGGTGGCCGCCCGCGCCGTCATGGCCGCCGCCGCCGAGCAGCTCACCCCGCTGTGCTTCGAGCTCGGCGGGAAGTCGGCCAACATCGTGTTCCCGGACGCCGACCTCGACATGGCGTGCACGGTCGCCGGCCTGCTCGGCGCAGTGATGCTCAGCGGCCAGGGCTGCGCGCTGCCCACCCGCCTCTACGCCCACGCCGACGTGTTCGACGAGGTGCTCGACAGGGTCGTGGCCCTCGCCGAGGGCGTCACCATCGGCGATCCGCTCGACCCCGCCACGCTGATGGGCCCGGTCGTCAACGCCGCGGCCTGCGAGCGGGTGATGGGCGTCATCGAGCGGGCCAGGGCGGCGGGCAGCGGCCGCCTCGTCACCGGAGGCGAGCGCCTCGGAGGCGACCTGGCCGGGGGCTACTACATCGCCCCCACCGTGTTCGCCGACGTCGACGACACCAGCGACCTGGCGCGCAACGAGGTGTTCGGGCCCGTGCTCTCGGTGATGCGCTTCACCGACGAGGACGACGTCGTGGCCCGGGCCAACGCCAGCCACTTCGGCCTCGGCGGCTACGTGTTCACCCGCGACCTCGGTCGGGCCCACCGGATGGCCGAGCGCCTCGAGGTGGGGGCGGTGACGGTGAACGCGTTCCCGTACCTCGCCCCCAACGCGCCGTTCGGCGGCGTGAAGGACAGCGGCTTCGGGCGCGAGGGCGGCGAGGACGGCCTGCGCGAGTTCCTCCGCCCCAAGAACGTCCTCATCGGCCTCGGCTGAGGGCTCCCCAGCCGACACGCCCGGCCCCTCTGGTTCAGCACATCGC
>CAMFLJ010000124.1 GCA_945957335.1 uncultured Actinomycetes bacterium
GGCCTGGGCCGCGAGCTGCGCAGCCGCACCTCCGAGGACCCGGAGCTGCGGGGCACCAAGCGCTGGGTGGCCGTCGAGCGCACCGTCCTGGTGGGCCGGGGCCGCAGCGACGGCCGGGTGTTCATCATCGTCCCCGAGGTGAAGGACGGAGAGCCCACCGGGCTGTCGCTCCTGCACGTGCGACTGCACGACGACCTCTCGCTGTCGGCGCTGCGGGCCGTGCTGCAGGGCTACCGGAACCGCTACGGCGCCATCAAGCACGCCGTCACCGAGACCGAGCCGGTCTTCCGCGACGACCTCCTCGTCGACGTGCCCGTGGTCGAGCTCATGACCGACCCGGTGAACGACCTGGCGGAACGCTGGCGCTCGTGACCGGCGGCGCCGTCGTCGGCATCGGCACCGACCTGGTCGACCTCGACCGGTTCCGCGCCACCATCGAACGGCGACCGGGCCTGCTCGACCGGCTGTTCACGCCCGGCGAGCGCGAGTACGCCGAGCGGCGCTCCGACCCGGTCGAGCGCTTCGCCGTGCGCTTCGCGGCGAAGGAGGCGTTCCTCAAGGCGCTCGGCGTGGGCATCGGCGCAGCCGACTGGCACGAGATCGAGGTCGAGCGCGACGACGACGGCCGCCCCTCGCTGCGCATCACCGGCCGGGCGGCCGAGCTCTCGGCTGCGGCCGGCGTGGGGGAGTGGCTGCTCACCCTGACCCACGGCGACGCCGCCGCCCAGGCCGTCGCCGTGGCCCTCGCACCCTCCACCCCCATGGCTCGATCCGCGCCCCTGGAGGGGCCGCGATCGAGCCACCGGTTGGAAGGGCTGCTCGGCGGGGGGCTGGTGCCGATCGTGACGCCCGAGGAGATGGGCGCCATCGACCGCGACGCCCCCGAGCCCGTCGAGGTGCTGATCGGCCGGGCCGGCGCCGCCGTGGCCCGGGCCGCCGTGGGCCTGCTCGGCGGCACCTACGGGCGACGGGTCGTGGTGGTGGCGGGCAAGGGCAACAACGGCAACGACGGGCGTGACGCGGCCCGGCGCCTGCGGGCCCGCGGCGTCGCGGTGCGGGTGATCGATGCCGCCGACGCGCCCGAGGCCCTGCCCGACGCCGACCTGGTGATCGACGCCGCCTACGGCACCGGCTTCCGCGGCGCCTACGACGCGCCCGTGCCGCTGCCGGGGGCCCTCGTGCTGGCGGTCGACATCCCCTCGGGCGTCGACGGGCTCACCGGCACGGCCGGCGAGGGCGTGGTGGCCGCCGACGCCACCGTAACCTTCGCCGCGCTGAAGCCGGGCCTGGTGCTGCCGCCGGGCCTCGAGCTGGCGGGCGAGATCACCGTCGCCGACATCGGCCTCGACGTGTCGCGGGCCTCGGCCCACCTGGTCGGTGCCGCCGCGGTGGCCGGCTGGCTGCCCGACCGACCGGTGGTGGCCCACAAGTGGCAGAGCGCGGTGTGGGTCGTCGCCGGCAGCCCGGGCATGGGCGGCGCCGCGTCGCTCACCGCCTCGGCCGCCGCTCGCACGGGCGCCGGCTACGTGCGCGTGTCGACGCCCGGTGGTCCCGCCGCGGACCTCCCGACCGAGGCCGTGCGCGTCGACCTTCCCGCCGACGGGTGGGCCGACGAGGTGATCGACGGGCTGGGCCGCTTCTCGTCGCTCGTGATCGGCAACGGCATGGGCACGTCCGAGCCGATGGCGGCCGCGATCCGCCGGGTCGTGGCCGCGGCGGCCGCCGCCGGGCTGCCGACCGTCGTCGATGCCGACGGGCTCACCGCCCTCGGGGCCGACGCCGCCGGCATCGTGGGCCCCACCACCGTGCTCACCCCCCACGACGGGGAGTTCGCCCGCCTCGCCGGGGGCCCTCCCGGCGACGACCGCCTGGCCGCGGCCCGTGACCTCGCCCGCCGCACCGGCGCGGTCGTGCTGCTGAAGGGCCGGGCCACGGTCGTCGCCTCGCCCGACGGCTCGGTGCTGGTCACCACGACCGGCGACGAGCGCCTGGCCACCGCCGGCACCGGCGACGTGCTGGCCGGTGTGATCGCCGCCCTCCTGGCCCAGGGCCTGCCGACGGCCCGCGCCGCCGCCGCCGGAGCGTTCCTTCACGGCCTGGCCGGCGCCCTAGGCTGGCCCCGCGGCCTGGTGGCGGGAGATCTGCCCCTCGCCATGCCCGCCGCCCTCGCCGAGGTGGCCGCGCTCCGGCCCTGACCGCGGCGCCACGACGACCGACCGGCCCTCCGGAGGACCGATGCTGCTGCGAGACACGCCCGTGCGGGACCTGATGGTCACCGACGTCCTGACCTTCAAGGCGGGCGACGACATCCAGGCCGCCATGCGGGAGCTGGTGATGAGCGACATCGACGGCGCCCCGGTGGTCGACGACGAGGGCTACGTCATCGGCTCGCTCTCCACCGGCGACCTCATCGTCGAGGAGGCCGTCATCCCCCTCCCCGCGGTGATCACCCTGCTCGGCGGCGTGATGGAGCTGCCGAAGTCGCGCAAGAAGTACGAGGAGGACCTCGACAAGGCGCTGGGCGCCACCGTCGGCGAGGTGATGCAGGAGGGCGTCGTGGCCATCCTCAACCCGGCCGACACGCTCGAGGACGCGGCCACGGTCATGCACGACGAGGACCTCGACCGGGTGCCCGTGTGCGACGACGACGGTCGCCTGGTCGGCATCGTCGGCCGGGGCGACATCCTGCGGGCGATCGTCCGCGACCTCGACTCGCCGGTCGAGACCGAGGCCGACCTGGCCGCGGCCGAGGCCGAGGACGGCGAGCAGGGCTGACCCGTGAGGGCGGCCCGGGCCGACGTCGACCTCTCGGCGGTCGCCCACAACGTCGAGGTGCTGCGCGCCGCGGTCGCGCCCGCGCTGCTCTGCGCGGTCGTGAAGGCCGACGGCTACGGCCACGGCGCCATCGCGGTGAGCGAGGCGGCGGTGGCGGCCGGCGCCGACTGGCTGGCGGTGGCGCTCGTCGAGGAGGGCGCGGTCCTGCGCAAGGCCGGCATCCAGGCCCCGATCCTGCTCCTCTCGCAGCCCCGGCTCTCCGACCTCGGTGCCGTGGTGCGATGGGACCTGCGGGTGTGCCTCCACTCGGCCACCGCGGCGGGCCTCCTGGCCGAAGCGGCCCGGGCCCAGGGCAAGGTCGCCCGGGTGCACCTCAAGGTCGACACCGGCATGAACCGGGTGGGCGTGGCGCCCGCCCAGGCGCTCGCCGTCGCCCGTGAGATCGAGCGCCACCCCGAGCTCGAGCTCGAGGGCGTGTTCACCCACTGCGCGGTGGCCGACGAGCCCGACAACCCGTTCACCGACGTGCAGCTCGACCGCTTCGAGGTGGTCCTCGACGAGCTCGCCGACGCCGGCATCTCGCCGGCGCTGCGCCACGCCGCCAACTCGGCCACCGCGATCGTGCACCCGCGTGGCCGCTACGACCTCGTGCGCGCCGGCATCTCCGTCTACGGCATCCCGCCGGCCCCGGGCCTGGCCGCCGAGCTCGGGCTGCGGCCGGCGCTCACGCTGAGGGCCGAGGTGTCGATGGTGAAGCGGGTGCCGGCGGGCGAGGGAATCTCCTACGGCCACCGCCACCGCACCAGCACCGACACCACCGTCGCCACCGTGCCCATCGGCTACGCCGACGGCGTGCCCCGCCGCCTCGGCCTGTGCGGGGGAGAGGTGCTGATCGGCGGCCGCCGGCGGCCGATCCTCGGCGTCGTCACCATGGACCAGCTGATGGTCGACTGCGGCGACGACCATGTCGAGCCGGGCGACGAGGTCGTGCTCATCGGCCGCCAGGGCGACGAGGAGGTCTCCGCCGAGGAGTGGGCCGAGCGGCTCGACACCATCGCCTACGAGATCGTCTGCGGCATCGGCCCGCGCGTGCCTCGCGTCTATCGAGGGCGACCGGGCCAGGCGGTCTGACCCTCGGTGAGGGTGCTGCTCGTCGAGCCCTACCTGGGTGGGAGCCACGCCGACTGGGCGCACGGGCTCGTGCGCCACTCGGCCCACGAGGTGGCGCTCGTCGCCCATGAGGGACGGCACTGGCGGTGGCGCATGCGCGGCGGCCCGGTGACGTTGGCCGAGCAGGCGGCGGAGGCGGTCGCCGCCCACGGCCCACCCGACGTGGTGCTGGTGTCGGGGATGACCGACGTGGCCGCGTTCTGCGGGCTGTCGCGCACGTGGCTCGGCTCGACACCGGTGGCGCTGTACCTGCACGAGAGCCAGCTGCTGCACCCGGCCCGGCCCGACGGTGACGCCGGCGCGGAGGGCGTGCTGGCCAACTGGCGCTCGATGGTGGCGGCCGCGGCGTCTTCGTGGCCACGCAGTTCCACCGCCGGGCCCTCTTCGACGCGCTGCCCGCGGCGCTGGCGGCGGTGCCCGACGAGCCCCACGACCACCTGCTGGCCGAGGTCGCCGCCCGCACCAGCGTGCTGCCGGTCGGTGTGGAGCTGGGCGGGCTGGTCGACGCACCACGTCCCGCGCCCGACGGTGGCGCGCCGCTGATCGTGTGGCCCCACCGGTGGGACCACGACAAGCGGCCCGAGGCCCTGCTGCGCGTGCTGGTGGCCCTGGCCGACCACGACGTCGCCTTCCGGGTGGCGTTCGCCGGCGCCAACACCCGCTCCGATCCCCGTGAGTTCGACGCCGCCATCGAGGCGCTGGGCGAGCGGGTCGTCCACGTCGGCCACCTGCCCCGCGACGCCTACGAGGCGCTGCTGCTCCGCAGCGACGTGGTGGTCAGCACGGCCGCCCACGAGTTCTTCGGTGTCTCGACCGTGGAGGCGATCGCCGCCGGCGCGGTGCCCCTCCTGCCCGACCGCCTCAGCTACCCCGAGCTGGTGCCGGCTGCGTTCCACGACGCGGTGCTCTACCGCCACTCGCTCTTCGACCGCCTGCGGGCCGTGCTCGTCGACCTGCCGTCGGCCCGGGCGCGGGTGGCGGGCCTGCGCCCGACGATGGCGCGGTGGTCGTGGCCGACGGTCGCCCCTCTCTACGACGCCGAGCTGGCGGCCCTGGCCACGGCCCGCAGGTAAAGCCCGGAACGGGGCGCGTCGATATCCACCACCGTGCCCGGCGTCCGCCCGGGCGACGAGTCGGAGGAACCACGGTGCAGACGGAGATCGAGTACGGGCCGGCCTACGCGGTGGCCAAGGTGACCCTCGCCGGCGGCGAGCGCGTGAAGGCCGACGGCGGGGCGATGCTCGCCATGAGCACCGGCACCGAGATCGAGACCTCGACCCAGGGCGGCGCGCTCAAGGGCCTGCGGCGGTCGCTGCTCGGCGGCGAGTCGTTCTTCATGAACACCTTCACCGCACCGGCGCAGGGCGGCGAGATCCTCTTCGCGCCGAAGCTGCCGGGCGACATCGTGCCCTTCGACCTCCAGGGCCGGACGATGTACCTCACCTCGGGCAACTACATCGCGTCCGAGGAGGCCGTCGACATCGACAGCCACTGGGGTGGCGCCAAGACCTTCTTCAGCCGCCAGGGCCTGTTCATGCTCAAGGTGGAGGGCCAGGGCCAGGTCGTGGCCGGGAGCTACGGCGCCATCAAGCCGATGGAGCTGCAGGCCGGCGAGTCGTACACGATCGACACGGGCCACCTCGTGGGCTGGGAGGAGGGCATCACCTACGAGGTCCACAAGGTCGGGAGCTGGAAGTCGACGATGCTCTCGGGCGAGGGTCTCGTCGCGGTTCTGACCGGCCCCGGGCGCTTCTACATCCAGACCCGCAGCGCCGAGGCGCTGATGCACTGGATCGAGGAGCGCATGCCGAAGAGCACCAGCTCCTGAGCCGGGCCCCGGCTGATGGGGGGAGTTCGGCCCGGCGGTAGCCTCTGCCCGTGCCGACCTCCCTCGCCGCCGTGGCCGACGACGCCGCGACCTGCACCCGCTGCGCGCTGGCCGGCGGCCGCACGAACGTGGTGTTCGGCATGGGAGACCCGACCTCCGACCTCATGTTCATCGGTGAGGGCCCGGGTGCCGAGGAGGACAAGCAGGGGCTGCCGTTCGTGGGTCGCTCCGGGCAGCTGCTCGACCGGCTGATGGCCGAGGAGCTCGGCCTCACCCGCGACCGCGTCTACATCGCCAACGTCGTGAAGTGCCGCCCGCCCAACAACCGCGATCCGCTGCCGGACGAGATCGCCGCCTGCCGGCCCTACCTCGAGGCACAGCTCGAGCTGATCGCCCCCAAGGTCGTGGTCACCCTCGGGAAGTTCGCCGGCCAACTGCTGCTCGGCTCGAAGGAGGGCATCACCCGCCTCCGGGGCCACAGCTACCCCTTCGCCACCGGTGTGCTCGTGCCCACCGTGCACCCCGCCTACGTGCTGCGCGGCGGCGGCGAGCCCATGGCCCAGATGCGCGCCGACCTGGTGCGGGCCAAGCAGGCGCTCGCCGAAGCCGGCTCCACCCTCGTCACCACTGCCCCCGGGACGGTCCGATGATCTTCGTCCGCACGACCTCCGCCGAGCAGACCAAGGCCCTGGCCGCGGCGCTCGCCGAGCTGGCCCGGCCCGGCGACCTGCTGCTGCTCGCCGGCGACCTGGGGGCGGGCAAGACCGCCTTCACCCAGGGCTACGGCGCCGCCCTCGGGATCGACGACCTCATCACCAGCCCCACCTTCACGCTGGTGAACAGCTACGAGGGCCGCCTCGAGCTCAACCACCTCGACGTCTACCGCCTCGAGGCGCTGGCCGAGGTGCTCGACCTCGGCGTGCCGGAGATGCTCGACGAGGGCGGTGTGACCGTCATCGAGTGGGGCGACGCCGTGTCGCCCGCGCTGCCGGCCGACTACCTCGAGATCCGCTTCTCGTTCACCGAGGGCGACGACGACGAGCGCATCCTCGAACTGGTGCCGGTCGGCCCCCGCTGGGCCGCCCGCACCCGAGCCGTCGCCACGGCCGTGGCGCCCTGGATCCGGGAGGACCCCACGTGCTGATCGCCGGCATCGACACCGCGACGGTGCAGGTGAGCGTCGCCGTCGGCGGCCACGAGGGGGTGCTGGCGTCGACCTCGTCGAGCCGGGGCCGCCAGCACGCCGAGGTGCTCACCCCTGCAATCGAGTTCGCCTGCCGCCAGGCCCGCATCGACCTCTCCGAGATCTCGGTCGTGGCCGTCGACCTCGGGCCCGGCCTGTTCACCGGCCTCCGGGTGGGGGTCGCCTCGGCCAAGGCCATGGCCCACGCGCTGAACGTGCCGATGATCGGCGTGCCCAGTCTCGACCTGCTCGCCTTCCCGGTCCGCTTCACGTCCCGCCTGATCGTGGCGGCCATCGACGCACGCCGCGGCGAGCTCTTCTACGCCTTCTACCGGCAGGTGCCCGGCGGCATCCAGCGCCTCACCGACCACCAGGTGGGCTCGCCCGACGACCTCGCCTCCGAGCTGCTCGCCACCAGCGAGGAGTGCCTCCTCGTCGGTGACGGCGCCATCCGCTACCGCGAGGTGTTCGAGGGCCTGAAGAAGATCGAGATCGTCGAGGAGGGCCTGGCCTACCCGTCGGCCAACTCGCTGGTGATGCTCGCCCACGCCAAGGCCCTGCGCGAGGAGTGGGTGAAGCCCTGGGACCTCCAGCCGCTCTACCTGCGCAAGCCCGACGCCGAGATCAACTGGTCGACCCGGCCTTCCGCGTGAGCAACGTGACCCGCGCCGACCACGACGTCGCCCCCACCGGGCCGCCGATCGTGATCTCGCCCATGCGGCGCCGGCACCTGCGCGCCGTGCTGGGCATCGAGGAGCGCACCAGCTCCACGCCGTGGTCGCTCGGCCTGTTCCTGGCCGAGGCCCGCCGCGAGGAGCGCGTCTACCTCGTGGCCCGCTCCGGGCACCGGGTGGTGGGCTTCGCCGGCCTTCTCTTCGCCCTCACCGACGGCCACGTCACCACCATCGCCGTCGACCCCGAGCACCAGGGCGGCCGCATCGGCACCCGCCTCCTGCTCGTGCTCGTCCGCCGGGCCATCGAGCGCGGCGCCGAGGCCGTCACCCTCGAGGTGCGGGCCTCCAACCAGCCCGCCCAGGCGCTCTACCGCCGCTTCGGGTTCGCCCCCGCAGGCGTGCGCAAGGGCTACTACCGCGACCCCGTCGAGGACGCCCTCGTGCTGTGGGCCCACGACGTGCACACCCCCGCCTACGCCGAACGGCTCGCCTTCATCGAGGCCGAGCTGCCCAGCCCGCTGGTGGCCGAGGGCCTCGCCCCGCTGCCGCCCGTCGACCGGACCGATCCCGTCGACACCGCCGGACCGCCCGAGGAGGGCTACCTGTGAACCGCACCCGAGTGCTCGGCATCGAGACCAGCTGCGACGAGACCGCCGCGGCCGTCGTGGTCGACGGCCACGAGGTGCTCTCGTCGGTGGTCTCGAGCCAGGTCGACCTGCACGCCCGCTTCGGTGGCGTGGTGCCCGAGATCGCCAGCCGCGCCCACGTCGAGCTGCTCACGCCGGTCGTCGCCCGGGCGCTGGTCGAGGCCGGCATCGACGACGACCACGTCGACGCGGTGGCCGCCACCGTCGGGCCGGGCCTCATCGGCGCCCTGCTCGTCGGGGTGAGCGCGGCCAAGACCCTGGCCCTCGTGTGGGACGTGCCGTTCGTGGCCGTGAACCACCTCGAGGCCCACCTCTACGCCGCCCTGCTGGAGGACCCGGAGCTGGAGCTGCCGGTGGTCGTGCTGCTCGTGTCGGGCGGCCACACCCTGCTGGTGCTGATGGAGGGGCACGGGCGGTACCGCATCCTCGGCTCGACCATCGACGACGCCGCCGGCGAGGCCTTCGACAAGGTCGCCCGCTACCTCGGCCTCGGCTACCCGGGCGGACCGGCCATCGACGCCATCGCCATGGAGGGCGACCCGGAGGCCATCGCCTTCCCGCGGGCGATCATGGACGACGGCTACGACTTCTCGTTCTCGGGGCTGAAGACCTCGGTGGTCAACCACGTCCGCAAGCACCCCGAGGTGGCCACCGAGGACGTGGCCGCCTCGTTCCAGGAGGCCGTGGTCGACGTGCTCGTCACCAAGGCCCGGCGCGCCGCCCGCGACCACGGCGCCAAGGGCCTGTGCCTGGCCGGGGGAGTGGCGGCCAACTCGCAGCTGCGGGAGCGCCTGCTCGACGCCTGCGTCACCGACGGGCTGCGCGGGTTCCTGCCGAGCCGGTCGATGTGCACCGACAACGCCGCCATGGTGGCCGCCGCCGGCTGGTACCGGCTGCAGTCCGACGGGCCCTCGCCGCTCGACACCGGCGCCAGCCCCAACCTGCGCCTCGTCTCCCCCTGACCCACCCCGGTCCGGCCGTCTCGGGCCGGGGCGGGGTTGTCTGGCGCGGTCTGCGCGCGTACGCTTAGCACTCGTTCCATGAGAGTGCTAAGCACTCGCGGCACGAGAGTGCTGAGACAACCCCAGCCACACCCCGCCAACGGAGGCGCCCGAAAATGAGCCTGCAGCCCCTGGAAGACCGCATCGTGGTCCGTCCCGGCCAGAGCGAGGAGACCACGGCCAGCGGCCTCGTCATCCCCGACACCGCCAAGGAGAAGCCCCAGCAGGGCGAGGTCATCGCGGTGGGCCCCGGCCGCCGCAGCGAGACCACCGGCGAGCTCATCCCCGTCGACGTCAAGGTCGGCGACAAGGTCGTGTACAGCAAGTACGGCGGCACCGAGATCAGCGCCGATGGTGAGGACGTCCTGATCCTCAACGCCCGCGACGTCCTCGCCGTCATCTCCTAGGAGCCCAGATGCCCAAGATCCTGAAGTTCGACGAGGACGCCCGCCGCGCCCTCGAGGCCGGCGTGAACGCCCTGGCCGACGCCGTCAAGGTCACCCTCGGCCCGAAGGGCCGCAACGTGGTGCTCGACAAGAAGTTCGGCGCCCCCACGATCACCAACGACGGTGTCTCCATCGCTCGTGAGATCGAGCTCGACGACCCCTTCGAGAACATGGGCGCCCAGCTCGTGAAGGAGGTCGCCACCAAGACCAACGACATCGCGGGTGACGGCACCACC
>CAMFLJ010000125.1 GCA_945957335.1 uncultured Actinomycetes bacterium
GCGCAGGCGGACGACCGCCACCACCGCCGCGATCACGACGACGGCCAGGATCACGACGAAGATCAGGGCGGCCACGACGGCGACGTTACCGCTCCACCCGCGCCCGCCCGGGGTGGTGGCCCGGGCAACGAGGCCGCCGGGCGGGGGCGACCGGACCGCCGTGCGGCGGCGGCGACCCCGGTGGGTGCCGATCCGCGGCAAGCTGTCCGGGCCGCGGCCGAGGGGGCCGCGCCGGGGGACGGAGGACGGCCGCATGGTCGAGCGCATCGCCTACGACGAGTTCTCGTACTTCCAGGACAACGCGTCGGAGTACGGCATCCCCTACGACGGCCCGCCCACCGTGCGGCGCGAGTTCGTCGAGGTGGCGCCCGGCCGACGGCTCAGCGCGCTGGTGTGGGGCGAGGGGCCGCCCGAGCTGGTGCTGCTGCACGGCGGCGCCCAGAACGCCCACACCTGGGACACCGTCGCCCTCGCCCTCGGCCGGCCGCTCGTCGCCATCGACCGGCCCGGCCTCGGCCACTCCGACGGCGGCATCTCCGGCAGCCTGAAAGTGGCGGCCAACGCGGACGACATCGCCGTGGCCGTGCAGGCGCTCGCCCCCACCCCGATCCCGGTGGTCGGCATGTCGCTCGGCGGCATGACGGCCCTCGCCCTCACCGACCTGCACCCCGAGCTGGTCGAGAAGCTCGTGCTCGTCGACGTCACCCCCGGGGTCGACGGTGTGAAGGCCCAGCAGATCGTGGCGTTCATCGACGGGCCCGAGACGTTCCCGAGCTTCGAGGAGCTGCTCGCCCGCACCATCGAGTTCAACCCCACCCGCACCGAGTCGTCGCTGCGCCGCGGCATCCTCCACAACGCCGTGCAGCAGGACGACGGCACGTGGGTGTGGCGCTACCGCCGGTTCCGGGAGGAGGGCGAGGTCGGCACCCACCCCGACTTCACCGATCGGTGGGAGGCCGTGAGTCGCGTGTCGGTGCCGCTGATGCTCGTTCGTGGCATGCGCCCGCAGTCGGTCGTCGACGACGCCGACGAGGCCGAGCTCGTGCGCCGCCAGCCCGGCGCCCGCATCGAGCACGTCGAGGAGGCGGGCCACAGCGTGCAGGGCGACACGCCCGTCGAGCTGGCCGAGCTGCTCGACGACTTCATCGGCTGATCCGCGCCGCGACCGCCTCGGCGCCCGGCTCGTCGGGCAGACTTCCGCCGGGAGCGACAGAGGAGCAGGCAGATGGGTCAGAAGTGGACGGCGGCCGACATCCCCGACCAGAGCGGGCGCGTGGCGGTGGTGACCGGCTCCAACTCGGGGCTCGGGCTCGCCATCGCCGATCAGCTGGCGCGGTCGGGGGCCCACGTGGTGATGGCGTGCCGCAACCTCGACAAGGCCCAGGCCGCCGCCGACTCCATCACCGCCGGCTCGCCGAAGGGAACCGTCGAGGTGCGCCGCCTCGACCTCGGTGACCTCGGCTCGGTCGCCGCCTTCGCCGACGGCTACCGCGCCGACCACGGCAGCCTCGACATCCTGGCCAACAACGCGGGGCTCATGGCGGTCGACGAGAGCCGCACCGTCGACGGTTTCGAGACCCAGTTCGGCGTCAACCACCTCGGCCACTTCGCCCTCACCGGCCACCTGCTGCCCGTGCTCGAGGCCACGCCCGGCTCCCGGGTGGTGAGCCACTCGAGCTTCGGCCACCGCCCCGGCAAGGTCGTGCTCTCCGATCCCAACTTCGAGCACCGCCGCTACAACCGCTGGGTCGCCTACTTCCAGTCGAAGCTGGCCAACCTGCTGTTCAGCAACGAGCTGCAGGTGCGCCTCTCCGCCAAGGGCTCGGGCACCACCGCGCTCGCCGCCCACCCGGGCTACAGCCACACCGAGCTCGGCGTCGGCGACGGCGGCGCGGCCAACAAGGTCAACGCGTGGGGCGCCCGCTTCATCGCCATGCCCGCCGAGAAGGGCGCGCTGCCGTTCCTGCGCGCCGCCACCGACCCGACGGCGGCCGGCGGCACCTTCTGGGGCCCCAAGCTGCTCACCCACGGCAGCCCGAAGCGCGAGACCCCGAGCAAGCGGGCCCGTGACACCGCCACCGCCGCCGGGCTGTGGGAGGTCTCCGAGACGCTCACCGGGGTGAGCTACCTGTCCTGAGCCCCGGCCCCCGCCGAGCGGCACGGGCCCTCGGGCAGACGGGTCAGGCCGAGGTGGCGTGCCCGACCTGGTGGATCTCGATGGCGTTCCCCGACGGGTCGGTGACGAAGGTCTGCAGGTCGCTGCCCACTTGCGAGGGGTCGTCGACCGAGAGGCCCTTGGCCCGCAGCTCGGCGACGGCCTCGGCGAGGTCGTCGACCAGCAGGGCGAAGTGCTGGCCCATGGCGGGCGGCCCGGCCAGCTCGATGAGGTGCACCTGGGTGGCACCCATGTCGATCCAGGCCCCACCGATCCCGAAGTCGGGGCGGTCGGTGCGGACCGTGCCGCCGAGCACGTCGGTGTAGAACGCGATGCTCTCCTCCGCGTCGGTGACGTTGACGGCGACGTGGTGCACGGCGAGCGGCTTCATGGCGCCAGTATCCCCTTTTCAGCCCAGCCGCAGCTGAGGTGCGCCGGTGATGGGCGGCAGGTCGAGCGGCCCGACGGGCCCGGGAGCGGCGGCCACCACCGCCGGGATGGCGTTGACGATGCGGTTGGCGGCGGTGGCGTTGCCGCCGCCCGCGGCACCCGGCTCGCCCGGCTCGGTGCCGTGCACGCTCACCACCAGGTGGGGGTGGCCCGAGATCGTGACCCGGTGCTCGCCGCCCGGATAGACCGGCGTGAGCCAGTCGGGGGCGAGGTCGTCGTCGATGCGGGTGACGTGCTCGACCACGAGCAGCGGCTTGCCGGCCACCACGCCGACGACCTCGAAGCGGAAGCCACCGAGGGTGCCCTCCTCGAAGGTGCCCATCCCGTCGACCTCGATCGTGCGCTCGAGCGGGCGCCGCTCGACGTTGGTGGTGATCTCGTCGAGCTCGACCTCGAGCAGGTCGGCGAGGATCCGCACCATCGGCGCCCACACCATCATCAGCGACTCGGTCTGGAGCATCTGCGGCAGCCGGCTCATCGGGCCGCCGAGGCCGATGACGTCGCGCACGACGTCCGGCGCGTCGTAGAGCGCGTAGTTGAACAGCTCGTGGATGCGGATCTCCTCGATCGACGCGCCCACGCCGCTGAGCAGGCCGGGGAGGATGTCGAGCGCCCAGCCCGGGTCGATGCCCGACACGAACACCGACGACCCTCCGACGGTGCACGCGTCCTGCACGATGTCGAGCAGCGGCTTGGGCGCGCTGGCCGGGTGGAGCAACGGGTAGAACGAGGTCGACACCACGTTGCGCCCCGAGCGCAGCAGCCGGTCGAGGTCGCCGTAGGCCTCCATCGGGCGGGTGTCGGCGGTGGCGGCGTAGACCACGCAGTCGACGTCGTCGGCGAGCGCCACGTCGAGGTCGTCGGTGGCGAGCACCCCCAGCGGGCCGATGCCCGCCAGCTCGCCCGCGTCCCGGCCGACCTTGGCCGGGTTCGACACGATCACGCCCACCAGGTCGAGGTCACGGTGCCCGGCCACGGCCCTGATCGCCGGCCGGCCCACGTTGCCCGTCCCCCACACCACCACTCGGATCCCCATGGCCGGCGACCCTACGCGCCCCGGCCACCGGGCTGCCCAGCCCAGCCGTCGAAACGGGCTACTCGACGAAGGTGGCCTGGGTGCGGGGACGGCCGCCGGGGCCGCTGTAGGCCAGACCGATGCCGGGCTCGGTCGCGAACTCGACCTTCGGGAACGACGCGACGACGGCCTGCCACGCGTCGATCAGGCGGTCCTCGGCGTCGTAGTCGAACGGGTCGGTCAGCACGTACTCCTCGGGCGCACCGGGGGCGATGGGGTTGGCGGCCAGCCAGCGCGCGGTGCGGGCCACGGCCTCGCGGGCCGGGACGAGGTCGCGGTAGCCGAGCCTCTCGCGCAGCAGTGACGTGTCGAGCACCCGGTGGGTGGTGGCGGGCTGGGCCAGCAGCGGCCTCGCCGCAGGGGCCAGCTCGTGGGGCATCGACACGATCTCGAGGTCGTGGTCGAGGGCGGCGGCGCAGATCTCGACGACCTGGCGGATGGTGAGCACCTCGTCGTCGGCGGCGTTGAAGACGTGCCCCGCCGCGGCCTCGGGGTCGTCGACGCCGCACAGCACGGCGTGGGCGAGGTTCTCGGTGTAGCCGTGGTGGTGGAGGGTGAGCCCGTCGTCCGGCACGATCATCCGGGTGCGGCCGTCGAGGATGCGACGCACGATGCTCCACTCGCGCGGCACCACCTGCAGCGGGCCGTAGGCGTAGGGGTAGCGGAAGTGCGCGGCCTGCGGGTGGTGGGAGAAGACGATCTCCTCGGTGCGGGCCACGCGGTAGCCCTTCTCGTCCTCGGAGGGGTCGGCTACCAGCGGCGCGTCGGCGCGGGCCGGCACGGGAAGGCCCTCGGGCTGGAACAGGAACGGGTTCATCCAGCCCCGAACCGCGGGCACGCCACCCACCGAGATGAACCGGTCGCAGCGACCCACGGTGATCTCGGCGATGCGGCGCAGGCGCCCGTACATGGCGACGACGAGGTTCCAGTGGGTGCCGTCGAGCGCCTCGGTCAGGGCGTCGGCGTCGTAGGGGTCGGTGTGGAGGTGGGTCACCTCGTCCGGCGTCTCGGGCCGCTCGTGGGTGCCCCGGTGCAGGATCGTGACGTCCCACCCGCGGTCGACGAGCCCCTGCACGATGTGGATGCCCGTCGGGCCCGTGCCGCCGATGACCAGTGCCGTACCCACGTCTCGCATCCCCCAGCTGGCTCAGGACGTCACGGAAACCGTGACGCTGTGAGCCAGCTTGGCAGGCCGGGGCGGCGAGGGGCGCCGGCGCGTGCCAGCCTGTGACCTCACGTCAACGAGGGGGACACATGTTGTTGGAGGGGAAGGTCTCGATCATCTCGGGCATCGGCCCGGGCCTCGGCCAGGAGCTCGCCTACGTCTTCGCCCGCGAGGGCTCCGACGTCGTGCTGGCGGCCCGCACCGAGTCGAAGCTGCGGGAGGTGGCCGACGAGATCGCGCGGCAGTGGCCCGAGCGCAAGGTGGTGATCTGCCCGACCGACATCGGTGACCCGGCGCAGACCCAGCGCCTCGTCGACACCACCGTCGCCGAGCTCGGCCGCGTCGACTGCCTGGTGAACAGCGCCTACCAGCCGCCGCCGTTCACGATGTTCGAGGACGCCGACATGGAGTCGTGGCGCAAGGCCTTCGACGTCACCGTGTTCGGCACGCTCACGCTCACCCAGCAGGTCGTGCCCGCCATGAAGGCGGCCGGCGGCGGGTCGATCGTGTTCGTCAACTCGATGATCCAGAAGAAGCCGCTGGCCACCCAGTCGGGCTACGCCACCACCAAGGGCGCCCTCACCATCGCGGCGCGCATGCTCGCCAAGGAGCTCGGCGCCCACAAGATCCGCGTGAACTCCACCTTCATGGGCTGGATGTGGGGCCCGCCGGTCGAGGGTTACGTCGAGTACGCCGTCTCGCAGGGCCAGGACCGCGACGCCGTCATCGCCGACATCACCAAGGACATCCCGCTCGGGATCATCCCCGACGACGCCGACTGCGCCAACGCCGTGGCCTTCCTCGCCTCCGACCTCGCCAGCGTCATCACCGGCGCCGAGCTCAACGTCAACGGCGGGGAGATCATGCTCTGAGGCCGGTCCGGGCCGCCGGGTCACGACGGTGCGCGACGGGGTAGGTCCCGGTCATGGCCGACGACCAGCAGAGCCCCGAGCGCACCGTCCACCCCGAGCCGCCCGCCGAGGGAGGCCGACCCGAGGGCGACGAGAGCCTCGCCGACGAGAAGGGCCCGGCCCAGGCCGACGCCGAGGACCCCACCATGGGTGGCACCTCCGACGGCGACACCTCCGAGTAGGACCGCACGACGGCCCGTCCCCACCGCCCGTCGGTGGGGACGGGCCGCGGCGCGTCTGCCAGAATCGCCCCCTCACACGAACGACGCAGGGGGACGCAGATGGCGACCGACCAGAAGGTGGAGCAGGCCTGGGAGACCCCGTCTCACGACGAGATCCCGAACATCACCAAGATGCACGTGCAGTACCTCGAGCAGACCGACGACGACGCCGTCTGGGTCCAGGCCGGGATGCACCACGTCATGATCCGCACCGTCGGCCGCAAGTCCGGCAACGTGCACAAGATCGCCGTGCCGTTCTGGCGCGACCCCGACGACGTGCGCGTGGTGGTGGCCTCCTTCGCCGGCGCCGAGAAGAACCCGTCGTGGTTCGTCAACCTCCGCGACCGCGACGCCAACCCCGAGGTGCTGATCCGCACCCAGCAGGGCTGCTACTGGTCGGTGCCCGACATCCTCGAGGAGGGTGAGGAGCACGACCGCCTCTACGCCCTGCTCGTCGAGGACCGCGCCTGGTACGCCGACTACCAGAAGCGCACCGACCGCACGATCCCGCTGGTCCGCCTCGTCGAGACCCGCCCGGCCGACGTGTCGGAGTGGAGCTGATCGGCTCGCGGCACCGCCGAAGCTGATGCACCGACGGCCCGGGGAGACCCGGGCCGTCGCGCGTCCGGGGCGGGTGCGGGCCTAGATCTCGCAGCCGTCGGGGCCGCAGATGCCGGCGCCGTCGGCGTCGCCACCGGCGAGCACCTCGACCTGCGGGCCACGCTCCTGCCAGCAGCGGTCGAGCACCTGCAGCATGACCTCGGGCGGCTGGGCGCCCCCCACCGCGTAGCGGCCGTCGAACACGAAGAACGGCACGCCGGTGGCACCGAGGCGCTGGGCGTCGGACTCGTCGATGCGCACCTCGTCGGCGTAGGCGTCGGACTCGAGCACCTGGGCCACCTCGTCGGCGTCGAGGCCGGCGTCGACGGCCAGGCGCTCGACCTCCTCGGGCAGGCCGATGGCCGCGCCCTCGGTGAAGTAGCCCTTGAAGAAGCGCTCCTTGACCTGGGTCTGCACGCCGCGCTCGGCGGCGAGGTGCAGCACCCGGTGGGCGGCGAAGGTGTTGCCCGGGCGCACCTGGTCGAAGCGCATGTCGAGGCCGACCTTGGCGGCGGTGACCCGGACCTGGTTGATGCGCTGGCGGGCCGTGTCGACCGGCATGCCGTACTTCTTGGCGAGCTGTTCGGCGTGGTCACCGGCCACCGCGGCGGGGGCGTTGGGGTCGAGCTCGAAGCTGTGCCAGCGGATCTCGACGTCGTCGGCCCCGGCGAAGGACTCGAGGGCGACGTCGAGGTTGGCCTTGCCGATGGCGCACCACGGGCAGACGACGTCGGACCAGATGTCGACGGTGAGCGGTTCGGTGGTGGGCTCGACGGCACTCATGGCTCGACCCTACCGGCCATTGCGCACGCAACCACCTGGCACCGGCACGGTGGCCGGGTGCCCGATAGGTTGCGGCGCGGGGGTGGCACGTGACCGACACAGAGGCGCCGTCGTCGACGGCCGGGGCGGCCCGACGGCCGCTCTACGTCCTGTTCCTGCTGACGGCGCTCATGTCGCTCGGCTACGGCGGCATCTTCACCCTGCTGGCCGACATCCGCGACAAGTTCGGCTTCAGCGACGGCGACGTCGGGCTCATCGCCTTCGCCGGGTTCGCCACCGGCTTCACCAGCCAGGTGCTCCTCTCCCGCTACGCCGACCGGGGCCACACCGCGTTCATGCTCCGGGCCGGCGTGGCCGTGGCCGCCATCGGGATGTTCGGCATGGTCGTGGCCGACGAGCTGTGGGCCTGGGTCGGTGCCCGCCTGCTGCTCGGCCTCGGGTCGGGCACCGTCGGGCCGGCGGTGCGCCGCCTGGTCATCACCCGCGACCCCGAGCGCGTCGGCGCCAACCTCGGCACCCAGACCGCGTTCGACGTGTCGGGCTTCGTCATCGGCCCGATCCTGGCCGCCGTGCTGGCCCAGACCATCGGGCTGCGGGCGCCGTTCGCCGTGCTCGGCGTGGTCTACGTCCTCACCCTCGTGGTGCTGCTCCGCCTCGACCTCCGCACCTCGCCCGGCGCGGTCGTGCACCGGGCCGTCCGCAACCTGGTGCGCCTGCCCGCCGTGCAGTCGGCGCTCGCCGCGGCCGTCGCCTTCTACCTGACGATCGGCATGTTCGAGGCGCTGTGGTCGATCCTGCTGCGCGACCTCGGTGCCGAGACGTGGCTCATCGGCGTCACCCTCAGCGTCTTCACCATCCCGATGATCCTCTTCGCCCCCAAGGGCGGCGCGCTCGCCCAGCGCCGCGGGCCGATCCGGGTGGTGAGCGTGAGCATCACCGTCGCCGCGATGTGCACGGCCTTCTACGGCGTCAGCCCGCTGTGGATCTGCATCGCCCTCTCGGCCGTGCACGCCACCGCCGACGCCTTCACCCTGCCGGGCAACCAGGTGGCGGTCGCCATCGCCAGCCCGCCCGACCAGGTCGCCACCGGCCAGGGCCTCCTGGGCGCCACCGGCCTGGCCATCGCGGGCCTCGCCGCCCTCATCGGGGCGGCGGTCTACGACGCCTTCGGGCGCGTCGCCATCTTCAGCGGCACCGCCGTGCTGATGCTGACGTTCCTGCTGATCGCCCGGTGGCGGTGGTCGGTGCACGAGCGCCGCGACAGCTCACCCGCCGCCGCCTGAGCACCCCTCGCCGGTTCTGCCGGGGCCGGTCATCGGGCACGTGTGCCCATGATCACCTCGTTCCGCTGAAGGAACGCGGGCCTGCACGCCGACGATGTGGAGGTGCAGATGTTCGTCGCCCTCGCAGTGGTCGGCCTGGCCCTCGGCACCGTCGTGGTGACCGACGTGCTGGCGCGCCGCGCGCCGGCCCCGCGACGGCACCGAGCCGACCAGCTCGCACCGGCCGGACGCCGGGCCCGCAGCTCGTGGCTCAGCCTGCCCGCCGCCCCCCGGCCCACCACCGTCGACGACGACTGGGTGCTGGAGGCATTCGACACCGACGAGATCGCCGAGCTCCACCGCATCGACGAGGACGTGCGCCGCGAGCTGGCCGCCGACACCCTCTCCGAGGTGCAGTCGAAGGTCCCGGCCGACCGGCGCAGCCGCCGGGTGCGCGTCGTGGGCTGGAGCGCCGGCCTGCTCAGCCTGATCCTGGCCGACGGCACCGCCGTCGAGCTCGACGGGGTCGCCCAGGACACCGCCGTCTGGCTGGCCTACTGCCACGACCAGTTCGGCCTGCTGCTGGTCGACATCGGCCCGGCCGACACCACCTGGGCCGCACGCGTCGCCTCGTGCGGCGTGGCCACCCCGCTCCAGGCCTCCCGGGTCCGCGTCTCCTAGCCACGCAACGTTCCGGTCAGCGGAGCTTCACCGGACGGTGACCCTCGGCGGTCGCCTCGTCGGTACCGTCGCCCCATGGCCAGCCTCCCCTCGGCGCCGGTGCCGGTCGTCGACCTCGAATCATCCGACGCCGGCGGTGCCCTCGTGGACGCCCTCCGGTCCCACGCCTCCGCGCTGCTCGTGAACCACGGCGTCGACCCCGCCCTGCGCCGCCGGGTGGTCGACCTCTCGCGAGCGTTCTTCGCCCTGCCCGAGGCGGAGAAGGAAGCTGTGCGCTGGGACGGCACCGGCCCGTGGTCCGGGTGGCAGCCCGTCTATGCCGGGGCCCCCGAGCTCACCGGCGACCGGGTGCCCGACCTCGTCGAGCGCTTCGAGTGCCAGCAGCTCGACACCTTCGACCGGTGGCCGGTCGAACCGGAGGGGTTCGCCGACGCATGGACCGCCTACTACGACGCGGCTGGCGCCCTGGCGTCACGGCTCGTGGTGCTGTCCGCCGACGAGCTCGACCTGCCGCGGGCCGACCTGCCGGCGTGGACCGACGGCCAGTTCGCCAACCTCGTGGCCAACCACTACCTCCCCCAGCCCGAGCCGCCGCTGCCCGGCCAGA
>CAMFLJ010000126.1 GCA_945957335.1 uncultured Actinomycetes bacterium
GAGCAGGGCACGGGCGGTGGCGTCGTCGCCGCGGTGGCCTGCGAGCGCGGCGGCGCGGCGGCGGGCGACCACCGGGTCGAGGGGTCGGTCGGCCACGTCAGCCGAGGGCGGCGGTGAACGCGGCCCAGAGCAGCACGATCGCCAGCCCGACGGCGAGCGCGGCCAGCACCCCGAGCACGAGCAGCACCAGGATCAGCCCGATGCTCGACCGGACGCGCGTCGAGCTGTTCGGTCGGTCGCTGTCGAGGGCGACGGGGAGGAAGGGATCGCGTGCGGCCACCGCCGACCATCCTCGCGCCGCCGAGGGGCCCCGGCGCGGCGGTTGGGCCCCGGTCGCGTGGCAGGCTGAGCCGCCGACCTCCCGCTGGAGCACCGTGACCACCGACCAGCTCGCACCCGAGCAGCACGCCGAGGAGCCACCGCCGCCGCGCCGCTGGTCGCGGCGCGCCCGCTGGCTCACCGTCATCGGGGCCATCGTCGTGGTGGGCCTCGTCACCGCCTCGCTGGTGGTGCAGCTGCCGTACTACACGCTCAGCCCCGGCTCGTCGCGTGCCACCGAGCCGCTCATCACCGTCAACGGCGCGCCCACCTACGAGTCCGACGGCAACGTCGACTTCCTCACCGTGTCGTTGCGCCAGGCCACGCCGATCGAGCTGCTGGCGGCGTGGATCAACCCGGCGGTCGACGTGAAGTCGCGCGAGGACCTCTTCGGTGACCAGTCCGACTCCGAGAACCGCCAGGCGAACCTGCAGATGATGGCCGAGTCGAAGGACTCGGCCACCTACCAGGCGCTCAACCGGCTGGGCTACCAGATCCCGACCTCGGGCAGCGGTGCCCAGGTGGCCACCGTGGCCCAGGACAGCCCGGCGTGCGGCGAGCTCGCCCCGGGCGACGTCGTCACCGCCCTCGACGGCAAGGCGGTGGCGCTCAGCAGCGACCTCGTCGCCGACATCGGCGCCAACGCCCCCGGCACGACCGTCTCCATGCAGGTGTCCACGGTGAACCTCCCGGGCATCGACACCTACGACGCGCAGGACAACCCCTGCCCGGCCCCCGACCGCGAGCCGGGCGGCAACCGCACCGTCGACCTCGCCCTCGGCGCCCGCCCGGACGACCCGAGCAAGGCGTTCCTCGGCGTCTCGACCTTCACCAAGGACCTCAGCTTCGACTTCCCTGTCGACGTCAGCATCGACTCGGGCCGGGTCGGTGGCCCTTCGGCGGGCCTGGCGTTCACCCTCGGCCTCCTCGACGTGATGACGCCGGGCAGCATCACCGGCGGCCTCAAGATCGCCACCACCGGCACCATGGGCCTCGACGGCAAGGTCGGCCCGATCGGCGGCGTGCACCAGAAGGTCGTGGCCGCCAAGCGCGAGGGCGTCGAGCTCATGCTGGTGCCCAGCTCCGAGCTCGACGAGGCCCGGAAGTACGCCGACGGGCTGCGCATCGAGGGGGTCGACGACCTCGACCAGGCCCTCGCCGTGCTGGCCACGGTCGGGGGCGGCGACGCCGTGCTCCCGCCCGAGCCGGCGCCCTCCACCGTCGGGTAGCGGCGGCCCGAGCGGGCCCGCGGAGGGCCCTCCGGGCGTTGCGACCGAGGTCACGGGGCATCACCGGGCGCCGGGGTGGGCCTCGGTACCATCGCCCCGATGGCCGAGTCCCCTTCGCCGATCGATCCCGACCGCATCCTCGAGCACCCCTTCACCGCGGTGCGCAAGGGGTACGACCCCCTCGAGGTCCAGCGCTACCTCCTCCAGGTGGCCAACCAGCTGCGCGCCGCCCGTGAGCGCGAGGCCGAGCTGCGTAGCCAGCTCGACCAGGCCGAGAAGCGCACCGCGCCGATCGACCAGCTCGACCCCTCGCAGCTCACCCGGCTGCTCGGCCAGGAGACCGCCCGGGTCCTCGAGGCGGCCCAGTCGGCCTCCGAGGAGATCCGCTCGAAGGCCGAGGAGAACGTCGCCCGCCTGCTGCGCGAGGCGCGCGACGAGGCCCAGAAGACCCGCGAGGACGCCGACTCCGTCCTGGCCCGCAAGACCGCCGAGGCCGAGGAAGCCGCCGCCAAGGTGCGCACCGAGGCCGACGAGGCCGCCGAGAAGGTCCGCACCGAGGCCGACGAGGCCGCCGCCGCCCAGAAGGCCGAGGCCGACGAGCTGCTCGAGGGCGCCCGGGCCGAGTCCGCGGAGCTCGTCGAGGCCGGTCGCCAGGAGGGCCGCGACATGGTCGCCGAGGCCCAGAAGGTCCGTCAGCGGATGCTCGACGACCTCTCCCGGCGCCGCAAGCTCCTGCGCCAGCAGATCGAGCAGCTCCAGGCTGGCCGCGACCGCCTGCTGGCCGCCTACGACGTCGTGCGCGAGACCCTCGACGTGGCCACCGAGGAGCTCCAGGTCGCGCTGCCAGAGGCCAAGCTCGCCGCCGAGACGGCGTCGCTGCGGGCCGAGGAGGACGACGACGCCACGTTCGAGGCCGAGGTGGCCGACGCCGCGGCAGCCGACGACGACGCCTCTGCCGCCGGCGCCCCCGAGGCCGTCGACGCCGCGGACGCGGGCGACGACGCCGGCGAGATCGGCGCCGACGACACCGACGGAGGTGGCACCGACGAGGTCGGCGACGCCGCGCTGGGTGCCGACGAGGGCGTCGAGCCCGCCGCCGACGCCGAGGCGCCCGTCGCGCCGGACCCGGTCGAGGGCCGCCACTCGTCGTCGGTCCGCATCGTGCGCACCGAGTCGAGCGCCGTCGTGGCCGAGGGCGACAAGGCCGCCGAGGTCTTCGCCCGCCTCCGCCAGGAGGAGGTCGTCGAGGTCGACGACGACGGCGAGGTCGTGGCCGAGGCCGAGGTGCTCGAGATCGAGGTCATCGAGACCGCCCTGGGCAACGTCGATGCCGCCATGGCCGCCGAGGCCGAGGCGGCCGAAGCCGCGGAAGGCCCCGACGAGGCCGACGCCGACGAGGCCGACCCCACCGAGGCCGAGGAGGTCGACGAGCTGGTCGTCCGCCGCGACGCCGCGGTCGCCGAGCTCGAGCGCAACCTGGCCCGCCGCCTGAAGCGGGAGCTCTCCGACGAGCAGAACGAGCTGCTCGCCTCCCTCGCCGCCACCAAGGGCGTGCCGTCGGCCGACGACGTGCTCCCCGCCGCCGAGGCCCACGTCGAGCGCTACCAGGCCATCGCCCTGCCCACGCTGGTTGCCGCGGCCACCGCCGGCGCCGACCTCGTCTCCACCGTCGCCGGCCCGCCCGCCGCACCCACCTCGGTGGCCGACCTCGCCGCCGAGCTGGCCGCCGACCTCGTGGCCCCGCTGCGCGAGCGCCTCGAGCGCGCGTTCTCCGGCGCCGAGGGCCACACCGACGACGTCGCCCAGAGCATCCGGGCCTGCTACCGCGAGTGGAAGGGCCAGCGCGTCGACCAGGTCGCCTCGCACTCGGTCGTGGCGGCGTGCAACCGGGGCCTGCTCGACCGCCTCCCCGAGGGCACCAAGGTGCGCTGGGTCGTGTCCGACGGCGACACCCCCTCACCCGACTGCGACGACAACGCCCTGGCCGGCTCGGTGCCGCGGGGCGAGCCGTTCCCCACGGGCCACACCGCGCCGCCGCTGCACGCCACGTGCCGCTGCATGGTGGTCCCGGCCGAGCCCTGATCCGGCCCGACGCCGCCCACCCCCCGGTTCACCCGTAGGCTGACCGGCGATGCGCGTCCCCACCGACATGCCCAAGCGCCGGCGCACCTCCGGCCGAGGGCGAATCATCATCATCGTCGTCATCGCGGTGGCGTTCCTGCTGATCACCTCGCTCCGCGGCATCGCCGGGTTCTGGACCGACTTCCTGTGGTTCGACTCGCTCGGCCTGTCGTCGGTCTTCTCGGGGATCCTCGGCGCCAAGGTGGCCCTGGGTGCGATCTTCACGGGCGTCTTCTTCGTGCTGGCCTTCGTGAGCCTCACCGTCGCCGACCGGATCGCGCCGAAGAACCGGCCCCTCGGCCCCGAGGACGACCTGCTCACGAAGTACCACGCCGTGGTCGACCGCCGGGCCACGCTCGTGCGGGCGGGCGTGTCGCTGCTGCTCGGCCTCATCGCCGGCGTGGGCATGTCGAGCGAGTGGAACCAGTGGATCCTCTTCCGCAACGGCGGCTCGTTCGGCACCAAGGACGCCACGTTCCAGACCGACGTGGGCTTCTACGTCTTCAAGCTGCCCTTCTACATCACCGTCGTGAACTGGCTCTTCGCCTCCGGCGTGATCATCCTGCTCGCCACGATCGTCGCCCACTACCTCAACGGCGGCATCCGGCTGCAGTCGCCGGTGCAGCGGGTCACCCCGCAGGTGAAAGCCCACATCTCGGTCATCCTCGGCCTGCTGGCCCTCGTGAAGGCCGTCGACTACTGGCTGCAGCGCTACGCGCTCACGTGGTCGACCCGAGGCACCGTCGACGGTGCGCTCTACACCCAGGTCAAGGCCGAGCTGCCGGCGATCTACCTGCTGTTGTTCATCGCCCTGCTCTCGTTCGGGCTGTTCATCTACAACATCTGGCGACGCGGCTGGGTGCTGCCGGTGGTGGCCGTCGGCCTGTGGGCCCTCGTGTCGGTGGTGGCCGGCGTGGCCTACCCGGCGTTCATCCAGCGCTTCCGGGTGCAGCCGGAGGAGTCGTCGAAGGAGGCGCCCTACCTCCAGCACAACATCGAGGCGACGCGGCAGGCACTGAACCTCACCTCCGACGTCATCACGACCCAGCAGTTCAACTACACGACGGACCCCGCCGCGGCGTCGCAGGCCATCGACGACAACCCGGGCACGATCCGCAACGTCCGCCTGCTCGACCCGGGCATCGTCCCGCCGACCTACCAGAGCCAGCAGGGCCTGCTCGGCTTCTACCGGTTCAACGAGCTCGACGTCGACCGCTACCCGATCGCCGCCACGAACCCCGACCCCAAGGGCACCGCCGACGCCACGCTGCCGTCGGAGACCACCCAGGTGGTGCTCGGTGCCCGCGATCTCTACACCTCCGGCATCCCCCAGCCCTCCTGGGAGGGCACCCACCTCGCCTACACCCACGGCTACGGCATCGCCCTGGCCCCCGCCAACACCACCGACACCGACGGGGCACCGGACTACCTCGTCAAGGACGTCCCGGTGTCGGTCAACGAGGACCAGATCAACCTCCAGATCAAGCAGCCGCAGCTCTACTACGGCGAGAACCTGCCGGGCTACGCCATCACCAACACGGGCCGGGCCGAGGTCGACTACACCGGCACCGCCGAGGGCGAGGGCCAGAGCACCTACGCGGGCACCGGCGGCGTGCAGCTCGACTCGTTCGTGCGGAAGGCGGCCTTCGCGCTGCGCTTCGCCGACTGGAACCTCATCGTCTCCAACTTCCTGTCCAGCGACTCGCGCATCGTGTTCGAGCGCGACATCCAGGCCCGCATCCACAAGGTCGCCCCCTTCATGCAGTGGGACGCCGACCCGTACCCCGTCGTGCTCGACGGCCGGGTCGTCTACATGTGGGACGGCTACACCAGCACCGACCACTACCCCAACGCCCAGCGGGCCGACACCACCGGCCTGCCCGGCGGCAGCGACCTCTCGGGCAGCCGCCTGAACTACATCCGCAACTCGGTCAAGGCCGTCATCGACACCTACGACGGCACCGTGAAGCTCTACGTGGTCGACCCGTCCGACCCGATCGTGAACGCCTACCAGAAGGCCTTCCCGGCGCTCTTCTACTCGGTCGACGACATGCCCCAGGGGCTGCGGGCGCACTGGCGCTACCCGGAGGACCTCTTCCGGCTCCAGACCAACATGTTCGGCCGCTACCACATCACCGACCCGCAGACCTTCTACGAGAAGACCTCGGCGTGGGCGGTGGCCAACGACCCCGGCACCACGGTGAGCGGCATCACCTCGGCGGCGGCCCAGACCGCGACCCAGGGCTTCAACGGCCAGGTGGCTCCGGCCGCCACCAAGCGGATCGATCCCTTCTACCAACTGCTGCAGCTCCCGGGGGAGACCCAGGAGTCGTTCGTGATGAGCCGACCGTTTGTCCCGTACTCCGAGACCCAGACGCAGTCCGGTCAGCGCCAGACGCTCACCTCGTTCATGGTGGCGCGCAGCGACCCGGACCAGTACGGGAAGCTGACCGTCTACGAGATGCCCTCGGGCCAGCAGATCAACGGGCCGGCGCTCGCCAGTTCGGCGATCTCGCAGAACCAGACCGTCTCCACCCTGATCACCCAGCTCAACCAGCAGGGCTCGAAGGTGCAGTACGGCAACATGCTGCTCGTACCCCTCGAGAACACGATCCTCTACGTGCGCCCGCTCTACGTCGCCGCGGATGCCAACGCCGTGCCGCAGCTGAAGCAGGTGATCGTGGTGTCGGGCAACCAGGTGGCGATGAGGCCCACGTTGCGGGCGGCGATCGAGTCGCTCTACCCCAACTCGAACCCGCAGACGGTCGAGCCCCGGACGATCACCCAGATCGGCCAGGCGATCGGTGGTGGCGGGTCCGGCACCGGCACCGATTCGTCGACGACCACGACGACGACGCCGGGCAGCACCACGACGACGGTTCCGCCCACGACCGGTGGGGAGACCTACGACCAGCTGATCAACCTGGCCCTCCAGTCACTCGACGCCGCCGAGTCGGCCCGCCTGCGGGGCGACCTGGCCGAGTACCAGCGCCAGGTCACGCTGGCCCAGCAGTACCTCAAGCAGGCTCAGCAGCTCGGTTCGAGCTCGACCCAGTCGTCACCGTCGAGCACCACACCGCCGAGCACGATCAACCCGAGCGCGTCGACCACCACCACGGCCGGCGGCACCCCCGCCTGACGGCGGGGGTGGTCAGCTCGGCCGGGGCCAGTCGCCGCTCTGCAAGGCGGTGACGAAGAGCTCGACGGTCTGGGCGAGCGCCTGGTCGGCGTGGGGCCGGTCGGCGCTCGACTGCAGCTCGGTCTGGGCCAGGCCCCGCACCGACGCGCTGAACACCCGGTGGGCCACTGCCACGCGCTCGTCGTCGAGGCCGAAGCCGGCGAGGGTGGCGCGGATGGGCTCGGCCAGGCGGGCGCCGCGGGCGCGGAACTCGTCGTCGCCGACCCCGGAGTAGGCGTTGATGGCGGCGATGCGGCCGCGGTGCTCGCGGGAGAAGTCGCGCTCGACGGTGGCGATGGCGGTGAGCGCCTCGCCGCCGCTGCGGCCGATGGCGGCGCGCCACACCTCGTCGGTGAGCTCGTCGATGCCGAGCAGCGCGACCTCGCGCCGCAGGTCGTCGAGCCCACCGACGTGGGTGTAGAGCGAACTGACGTGGCGGTCGACCTCGTCGGCCACCTTCGACAACGTGAGCTGCGACCAGCCGTCCCGGTCGGCCAGGTCGGCGGCCGCCCGCACCAGGGTGGCCTTGTCGAGGAAGGGGCCCGCGGTGCGGGTGCGGGCCGCGGTCACAGGTTCCAGATCCGCACGGCGTTGTCGCAGAGCATCTTGCGGCGCTCGTCGGCCGGGATGTCGCCGAACACCTTGTCGATGACGTCCTGGGAGTCGGGCCAGCTGGTGACCGGGTGCGGGAAGTCGGTCGACCACATGATGTTGTCGACGCCGATCTCGTGGCGGAGCAGGCCGATGCCCTTGGGCTCGTCGATGAAGGTCACCGCCACGTTCCGCTTGAAGTAGTCGCTCGGGAGCATGGTGAGGTCGTCGAGCACGTAGCCCTGGCGGTTGACCATGTCGTCGACGGTCTCGAGGTACCAGGCGATCCAGCCCACGCCGGGCTCGACGAAGACGATCTTCAGCTCGGGGAAGCGCTCGAGCACGCCGGTGAGCAGCCACATGCCGAGCGCCTCGGCGGTGGTGAGCGCCACCTGGCCGACCATCACCGCCTTCTGCGGGGTGGGGTCGCGGCGGGTGAGGTCGTCGAGGCCGGTGTTGACGCCGATGTGGCAGCACAGCGGCAGGCCGGAGTCCTGCACGGCCTGCCACAGCGGGTCGTAGCTCTCGTCGTAGTAGTCGGGCGCGCCGATCTCGGTGGGGAACACCGGGATCTGCAGCGACTTGCCGCCCATGGCCTGGACGCGGGCGACCTCCTCGACCGCGGCGGGCACGTCGAGGATCGGGATCTGGTAGCTGACGACGAGGCGGCGGGGATCGGCCGAGGCGAAGTCGGCGAGCACGTCGTTGAACGCTCGGGTGGCCTCGGTGGAGCCCTCCTCCATGTCGCCGATGTATCGGAAGGCGCTGACCTCGGAGTAGATGACCTCGACATCGACGCCGTCGGCGTCCATGTCGGCCAGGCGCTCGGGGCCGCTGCCGTAGCCGGGCCGGGTGAACGCGGCGTGGGGGTTGCGCTTCATGGCGTCGGTGTTGGTCTTGGCCTGTGCCATGTTGGCGGCCATGCGCGCGGCGAAGGCCTGCTGGGCCTTGTCGTAGGCGGCGTGGAGGGCCGGGTCGAGCTTGGCCTTGATCTGGTCCTGGGTGATGGCGACGTGGGAGTCGGCGGAGATCACCCGCTCGCCGTTGCGGTTGAGGACGATCTCGCTCTGGTGGTTCTCGGTGACGGTCATGTGTTCTCTCCTAGGGCCGGCGGCCGAGGACGAGGCCGCTGCGTCCGGCGCTGACCAGCACGTGCTGGGCGTCGGCGATCTGGTTGGGGGAGGTGCCGCGCAGCTGGCGGACCCCTTCGACGATGTTGTTCATGCCGTGGATGTAGCCCTCGCCGAGCAGGCCACCGTTGGTGTTGACCGGCAGCGAGCCCCCTCGGCCGATGTGGCCGTCGGCGATGAAGTCGCGCGCCTCGCCCCGGCCGCAGAAGCCCAGGGCCTCGAGCTGGAGGAACACGACGGGGGTGAAGTTCTCGTAGATCATCGCCACGTCGATGTCGGCCGGGGTGAGCCCCGATTCGGCATAGAGGCGTCGGCCCATGGAGGCGGCCTCCTGGTGCTCGCCGAGGTCCTGGTCGTAGTAGGCGAACATCTCGTGGCCGTGCTCGATCTGCGAGGCGGTGGCCGAGAGGATGTCGACGGGGACGCACGGCAGGTCGGCGGCGCGCTCGGCGCGGGTGACGACGATGCCGACGCCGCCGTCGCTCTCGAGGCAGCAGTCGAGCTTGCGCAGGATGGGCTCGACGATCCAGCGGCTGGCCTGGTGGTCCTCGAGGGTGATGGGCCGCTCGTAGAATTGGGCGTTGGGGTTGGTGGAGGCCCAGTCGCGCGCCACCACCGTGTAGAGCCCGAAGTCGGCGTTGGTCAGCCCGTGCTCGAACATGTAGCGCTGGAAGGCGAGGGCGTAGATCTTGGCGGGGGTGTCGAGCCCGTAGGGCTTGTGCAGGTTCCACGCCGGGTCGGGGTTGGGCGCCACCTGGGGCTGGCCGAAGCGGTGGCCGGAGCGCTCGTTGAAGGCGCGGTAGACGAGCACGGCGTCGGCGTGGCCGCTCTCGACGGCGGCGGCCGCGAGCTGGATGGTGGCGCAGGCGCCGCCGCCCCCTCCGCGGGTGCGGGCGCTGAAGCGCAGCTCGGGGATGCCGAGGCTGCGGATGAGCGCCAGCTCGTCGTTGTTGTCCATGGCGAAGGTGACGTTGCCGTCGACGTCGGCGGGGGAGAGGCCGGCGTCGCGGATGGCGGCCAGCGAGGCCTCGGCCGCGAGCTGGAGCGGCGAGCGGCCCGAGTGCTGCGAGAACTCGGTGTGGCCGATGCCGGCGATGACGGCGCGGCGGTGGGCGGGGACGTCGCTCATCGGACGGCCACCTCGTCGCCCCTGCGGCGCCCGGCGGGCAGGAACTGCGGCAGGGTGAGCTTCTCGCCGTCGGTGGTGTCGTACTCGACGAAGCAGACGTCGACGGCCATGCCGTTGTGGATGGCGTCGTGGTCGGTGTCGATGAGGTTCGACACGAACCGGTGGCCCTCCTCGAGGTCGACGAGGATCACCACGCGAGGCGCCTCGTC
>CAMFLJ010000127.1 GCA_945957335.1 uncultured Actinomycetes bacterium
GCGCTCCGACGTCATCGTCACCGACAACCTCTTCGGCGACATCCTCACCGACCTCGGCGGTGCGGTATCCGGGGGGATCGGGTTCGCCTCGAGCGGCAACCTGAACCCCGACCGCACCGGGCCTTCCATGTTCGAGCCGGTCCACGGCTCGGCCCCCGACATCGCCGGGCAGGGCAAGGCCAACCCCGTCGCCGCCATCCTCTCGGCCGCGATGATGCTCGAGTTCCTGGGCGAGGCCGACGCCGCCGCCCGCATCCGGAAGGCGTGCGCCGACACCGCCACGCTCACCGGTTCCACGTCCGAAGTCGGCGACCTCGTCGTCGCCCGCCTGTAACCCGAGGGGGAACAGTGCCCATCACGCCCACCGACAAGATCTGGATGAACGGCGAGCTCGTCCCGTGGGACGACGCCCGCATCCACGTCCTCACCCACACCCTCCACTACGGCATGGGTGTCTTCGAGGGCATCCGTGCCTACGAGACCCCCGACGGCCCCGCCGTGTTCCGCCTCACCGAGCACATGGCCCGCCTCCACAACTCGGCGAAGATCATGGGGATGGAGCTCCCGTACTCCGTCGAGGAGCTCGTCGAGGCCACCAAGGCCGTCGTGCGGGCCTCGGGACTCCCGTCGGCCTACATCCGCCCGATCGCCTACTACGGCTACGGCGAGATGGGCCTCAACACCCTGCCGTGCTCGGTCGACGTGTCGATCGCGTGCTGGCCGTGGGGTGCCTACCTCGGCGAGGACGCCCTCACCAAGGGCGTCCGCATGAAGATCTCGTCCTGGACCCGCCACGACCACAACACGATGCCGCCGGCGGCCAAGACCACCGGCAACTACGTGAACTCGTCGCTGGCCAAGGTCGAGGCCCTCAAGGCCGGCTACGACGAGGCCATCATGCTGAGCCCGCAGGGCTTCGTCAGCGAGTGCACCGGCGAGAACATCTTCGTCGCCCGCGACGGCGTGTTCATCACCCCGCCGGTCGCGGCGGGCGCGCTCGAGGGCATCACCCAGGACAGCGTCATCGCCATCGCCAAGGACCTCGGCTTCGAGGTGCGCTTCGACTACCTCACCCGCAGCGACCTCTACGTCTGCGAGGAGATGTTCGTCTGCGGCACCGCCGCGGAGGTCTCCGCGGTGAACTCGGTCGACGACCGCGACATCCCGTGCCCCGGCCCGATGACCTCGGCCATCGCCACCGAGTACGCCAAGGCCGTCCGCGGCCAGGTCGACCGCTACAAGGACTGGTTGGAGCATGTCCACTGACACGCCCGCCGGCGTAGGGGCGGCCCACGGCATCGTGGGCCTGCCCTCGGCCGTCGACATCTTCGACACCACCCTCCGCGACGGCGCCCAGTTCGAGGGCATCTCCCTCACCGTCGAGGACAAGCTGCGCGTCGCCGAGCAGCTCGACTGGCTCGGCGTCCGGTGGATCGAGGGCGGCTACCCGCAGGCCAACCCGAAGGACGAGGAGTTCTTCCGGCGCGCTCCGGCCGACCTCAGCCTGAAGAACGCCGAGCTGGTCGCGTTCGGCTCGACGCGCCGCCCCGCCGGCAAGGTCGACGTCGACCCCACCCTCGCCGCGCTCGTCGGCGCCGGCACCTCCACGGTGTGCATCGTGGGCAAGAGCTGGGACTTCCACGTCACCGAGGCGCTGCGCACCACCCTCGACGAGGGCGTCGCCATGGTGGGTGAGTCCGTGGCCTTCCTGAAGGCCGAGGGCCTGCGCGTCTTCTTCGACGCCGAGCACTTCTTCGACGGCTACAAGGCCAACGCCGAGTACGCCCTGCGCGTGCTCGAGGCCGCCATGGTCAACGGCGCCGACTGCGTCGTGCTCTGCGACACCAACGGCGGCTCACTGCCGCACGAGGTGCAGCGCATCACCGGCGAGGTCGTCTCGTTCGTGGGCGGCAGCACCGGCGTGGGCATCCACACCCAGAACGACTCGGGCTGCGCGGTGGCCAACTCCGTCGCGGCCGTGGTGGGCGGCGCCACCCAGGTGCAGGGCACGGTCAACGGCTACGGCGAGCGCACCGGCAACGCCAACCTCATGACCGTCATCCCCGACCTCACCCTCAAGCTCGGCGTGGCCACCCTGCCCGAGGGCCACCTCGACCGACTCACCGTGGTGAGCCACCGCGTGGCCGAGCTCGTGAACCTGCCACCGCACCCGGCCGACCCGTTCGTCGGTGCCTCGGCGTTCGCCCACAAGGGCGGCCTGCACACCTCGGCCCTGGGCCGTGCGGGCAGCGCCACCTACGAGCACGTCGACCCGGCCGTGGTCGGCAACCACACCCGCGTGCTGGTGTCCGACCTCGGCGGCCGCGCCGGCATGGCGATGAAGGCCGCCGAGTTCGGCGTCGAGCTCGACGACCGCGCCGCCGCCGCCCTCACCGAGGAGCTCAAGCAGCTCGAGGCCGAGGGCTGGCTGTTCGAGTCGGCCGACGCGTCGCTCGAGCTGCGCATGCGTCGCGCCGCCGGCTGGGTGCCCGACTACTTCGAGGTCGAGGCCTACCGGGTGTCGAGCTACCACCGCGAAGGCCCGGTGATGCCCGACGGCGAGGTCGAGATCACCACCGAGGCCACCGTGAAGCTGTGGGTCGATGGCGAGCGCCTGGCCGCCGTCGGCGAGGGCAACGGCCCCGTCAACGCCCTCGACTCCGCGGTGCGCCGTGCCCTGAACGGCCGCTACGAGGCGCTGGGCCGCATCCACCTCACCGACTTCAAGGTGCGGGTCGTCGACGGCGGCGCCGCCACCGGCGCGGTGGTGCGGGTGCTCATCGACTCCACCGACGGCGAGCGGGTCTGGACCACGGTCGGTGTCGACAGCAACGTCATCGAGGCCTCCTGGCAGGCGCTCACCGACTCGCTGCTCTTCGGGCTGCTCCACGCCGCCAGGTAAGGTCGAACCGATGGCCGCGCCCGACTACGTCCCGAAGCCCACCGACGAGCAGCCCCGCGTCTACGCGTCGCCGCCGCGCCGCCCCGACTCGTGGCGGGCCGACCGCCCGGCCGAGATCGACGGCCTGCAGCCTGCCGGCCCCCGCCTCGGCGTTCCCGGCCCCGACCAGGGCTACGCCATCAAGCTGGCCCGGCGCTTCACCGACCGCCTGGTGCTCGTTCCCGGCGAGTCCGCCGACGACGCCATCGCCGGTGCCGTGGCCATCGCCACCCGCCGGGCCTCGCTGTTCGGCCGGGCCCCGATGATCCACGACCTCACCCTGGCCTTCACCCTCTGGGGCTTCCTGGGCCAGGCGCCGGCCGACCTCACGTCGGTCCGCAAGGAGCGCTTCGCGGCCATCGCCAGCCCGCACCACTACGAGGAGCGGCGCGAGATCGCCGACGCGGTGCCCGACGACGTGCTGCGCATGACCCCCACCGAGGTCGGCGCGCTGGTGGGCGTCGAGCCCACCGTCGTCCTCACCTGGCTGGCCGAGCCCGCCCACTGACGCAGGTCCGTCCGCCTGGCGGTCACCGGTCAGCCGCTGCCGCCGACCGGTGACGCCCAGTCGGGCTGCACGGTGAGATGGCCCGAGCCGTCGAACAGCGGCTGGCCGTCGGGGGTGATCAGGTTCTCCGAGGCGTCGAGCATCGGCTGGCCGTCGGGCCACAGCAGCTGGCCCGACGCGCCGAGCTGGGTGGGATCGACCTCGGCGCCCGAGAGCACCTCGCGTTCGTAGCGCACCACCGCGAGCAGCTGCGCCTGGGTGAGTGACGCCCGGAACGGCGGCATTTTCGCCCCACCCTCGTAGCCCTGGGTGACGTGCTGCCCGCCGGGCCGTGCCGGGTCGCCGTAGGGGCTGCCGGCGGGCCCCACACCCTCGCTGCCGGTCCACACGAACTGGAGCTGACCCAGGATGTCGGGGAACGTCTCGAGCAGCGCGCCGTCGGTCATGGGCCGGCCGACGCCGCCCCCACCGCTCGTGCCGTGGCAGGTGCCGCACTGGTTCGAGAAGATCTGCGCCCCGCTCTCCAGCTGTGAGGGTGCGCCGTCGGAGGCCGGCGACAGCCCGCCCAGGAAGATGATCGCCCAGACCGGCACGGCGACGAGCACGGGGATCACCCACAGAGGGATGCGCCTGCGCCGCCGCGCCGCGGCCACGGCCGCGCTCCACACCTCGTCGGGGCCCCGCTCGGTGCCGCGGCGGGAGCGACGCTCGAGCTCGTCGTCGATCGTCATGGGGTCGCCTCCTCGGCGGTGATCGTCCGGCGCAGCACGGCGGTCGCCCTCGAGGACCGTGACCGTGACGCCTGCTCGGTGATGCCCAGCACGGCGGCGGCCTCCGCGTGCGAGCGGCCCTCCACGTGGACGAGGTACATGACGGCCCGGTCGAGCGGCCCGAGCTGCTCGAGGTCGGCCAGGTCCGACGGCATCGGCTGCTCGATGCTGCCCTCGGTCGCGACCCTCGCCCACGTGCGCCGTCGGACCGCACGGTGCCGCCCGGCCGACATGGTGAGGTTGACGATCGTCGTTCGCAGGTAGGCCGCCGGCGACTCGAGGTCGATCAGGCGGTGGCGGCGCAGGGAGCGGGCGAGGGCCTCCTGCACGAGGTCGTCGGGCTCGACGTCCCAGCTGCCGACCGCGGCGGCGAAGGCGCGGAGGGAGGGATAGAGCTCACGGAACAGCTGGCTCCCGTCGTCCTCCACCGGCTCCCGCTCTCCGACGTCCGCCCTCACGACCCTAGAGACGCACGGGGTGCCCGGTTCGTGTCAGCGGGATGTGGCGACGCTGCTCAGCCGGTGTGCGAGGTCCAGCCGACGCCGTCCCACCAGCGCCAGGTGGCCTGCTGCCACGGGTCGGCGTACCAGCCGGCCGGGGTGGTGCCGACGGGCGGCCGGCCACCCTCGGGTGCCACCGACGGGCCGAGGTAGGTGGCGTCGCCGAAGCCGAGCATCAGCATGAAGACCGGCGCGAGCAGGATCATCCCGACGCCGAAGCCGGTGCTCTTCCCGAAGCTCTTGGCCAGGTCGATCATCAGGATGAACATGAAGACGATGCTGGCGTAGGGGATGAACAGCAGCGCCAGCCACCAGCCCGGGCGCCCGACGATCTCGATGATCTGCCAGTTGTTGTAGATCGGGACGATGGCGCTCCAGCCCGGGCGCCCGGCCTTCACGAACACCTTCCAGAGCCCGACGACGGTCGGGACGATCCAGATCAGGATGAAGAAGGCGTAGAAGGCGAAGATCGCGATCCAGAACCCGGCCGACGGCCCGGACACCTCGGTGGTCGTTCGGGTGGCAGCCAGGAGCGGGGTCATGGCCAGACCCTAGGGCGCGTGGCTCAGGCGGCGTTGCCCAACGAGGTGCCGGTGGTGCCGGTGCCCTTGAGCGACTGGGCGACGATCTCGATCGGGGTGCCGGCCGGCAGCATGTCGGCCAGCTTGGTGATCATGTCGTTGGGCAGCCGGATGCAGCCGTTGGAGGCCTGGGTGCCGATCAGCTCCGGCTTGTTCGTGCCGTGGAAGGCGACGACGGGCAGGCCGTTGTCGAACAGGTCGAGGGCCTCGCTGTAGCCGTTGGTCGAGAGGATCCACGGGCCGTAGGAGCCACCGGCGTTCGCCTGCTTGATCTTCTCGGCCAGGTAGAAGGTGCCGAGCGGCGTGGGCGTGGTGTCCTTGCCGATGACCACGTCGGTCTCGGCCACGACCTTGTCGCCGTCGTAGACGGTGAGGTGGCGGTCGGCCAGCGAGAGCTCCATGCGGTAGGTGGTGCTCGAGAGGGTGACGTCGGAGGCCTTGACCCAGCCCTCGGTGTGGTTCGGGCGGGCCTGGATCAGCACCTTCAGCCAGTCGCCGTGCTGCTCGATCACCTGCATGGTGAGCGGGTTGCCGAAGTAGGTGGGGTTGGCGAACTGGTAGCCCTCGGGCACCTTCTTGACCGCGGCGGAGTTGAGGCCCACCCGGGGGATGGGCTGGTGGGCGGTCTTGGGGGGTGCCGTCGTGGTGGTGGCCGGCAGGTTCAGCTCGGCCGGCGCGGTGGCGAGCACGGTGACGCTCGGGACCTTCGCCGTGGCGATCTGCGCGCCCACCGGTGCGGCGGTGGTGGACGTGGTGTCGACGACCGCCTCGGTGGTGTCGGGCGGGTCGGCCTTCTCCTTGCCCGAGCACGCGGCGACCCCGAGCACGAGGGCCGCGGCCATGAACAGGGCGGCGACGGTGGTCAGGGGCTTGAACGGTCGATCCTGGCGCATCGGGGGAGGACGGTACCATCGGCCCCGTGACCTCTCCCGTCGTCCGTGTCCGCTTCGCGCCCTCGCCGACGGGCTACCTGCACATCGGTGGCGCCCGCACGGCGCTGTTCAACTGGCTCTTCGCGAGGGGCCAGGGCGGGCAGTTCGTGCTCCGCATCGAGGACACCGACTCCGAGCGCTCGAAGCCCGAGCTGATCGACGTGATCTTCCGGTCCCTCGAGTGGCTGGGCCTCGACTGGGACGGCACGCCGGTGCACCAGAGCGAGCGCGGCGAGATGTACAGCGCCGCCATCGACGCCCTGCTCGCCACCGGCAACGCCTACTGGTGCGACTGCACGCCCGATGCGGTCAAGGCCCGCGCCGAGGCCCGCGGCGGCCAGCCCGGCTACGACGGCCACTGCCGTGAGCGGGGGCTCGGCCCCGGCGAGGGCCACGTCGTGCGCTTCCGCGTGCCCGACGAGGGCACCACGGCCTTCGACGACGTCATCCGCGGCCACGTCAGCTTCGAGAACGCCAACCTCGAGGACTTCGTGATCAAGCGCAGCAACGGCACGCCGATGTTCCACCTGGCCAACGCCGTCGACGACGCCGACCAGGGCATCACCCACGTCGTGCGCGGCGAGGACCTCATCAACGTCACGCCCAAGGTGCTGCTCATCCGCGAGGCGCTCGGCACGCCCGGCGAGCTCACCTTCGCCCACCTGCCGCTGATCGTGAACGAGAAGCGCCAGAAGCTCTCCAAGCGCCGCGACGACGTGTCGGTCGGCGACTACATCGACCGTGGCTACCTGGCCGAGGCGATGGTCAACTACCTCGCCACCCTGGGGTGGGGCCCGCCCGACGGCATCGAGATCCGCCCGCTGGCCGAGATCGTCGAGCTGTTCCACCTCGAGGACGTGAACTCCTCCGGTGCCTTCTTCGACGTGAAGAAGCTCCAGCACTTCAACGGCGAGTACATCCGCGACCTCTCCCTCCCGCAGTTCGTCGGCAAGTCCACCCGCTGGCTCTACGACGACGCCCCCTGGCCGGCCGAGCGGTTCGACGTGGCCACCTTCGAGGTGCTGGCGCCGCTCGTGCAGGAGCGCGTGAAGCTGCTCTCCGAGGTGCCGGGCTACGTCGACTTCGTCTTCCAGCCCGACCCCACCATCGACGAGGCCTCGTGGGAGAAGGTGATGGTGAAGGCCCCCGAGCTGGCCGTCGCGGTGCTCGACCACGCCGCCGGCGCCTTCGCCGACTGCACCTGGGACGCCGCCACCCTCGAGGTCGTGCTCTTCGCCTACAGCGACGAGCACGGTGTCGCCAAGGGCAAGGTGCAGGCCCCGGTGCGCGTGGCCGTCACCGGTCGCACCGTCGGGCCGCCCCTGTTCGAGTCGCTCGAGGTCCTCGGCCGCGACGAGACCCTCCGGCGCATCGCCGCCGCCCGCGCCCGGCTCTGAGCCGGCCCGGCCCATCGTGCTGCGCTGGCTGTTCCGGATCGCGCTGGCGGTCGTCGGTGTCCTCGTCGTCTACGTCGGGGTCACCTTCGTCCAGGTCTGGCTCGCCTCCCGCAACGACGACGCGCAGAAGGCGTCGGCCATCGTCGTCATGGGCGCGGCCCAGTGGAATGGCGTGCCGTCGCCGGTGCTGAAGGGGCGCCTCGACCACGCGGCCGACCTCTACCGCCAGGGGATGGCCCCGCTGATCGTCGTCACCGGCGGCAAGCAGGCGGGCGACCGCACCACGCAGGGCATGAGCGGCTACCAGTACCTGCGCGAGCAGGGTGTGCCCGAGGAGGCCATCAAGGTCGAGGTGGCGGGCACCAACAGCTTCGAGGAGCTCTCGGCCTCGGCCCTGATCCTCGAGCAGGCGGGCGTGGGCAGCGACGTCGTGATCGTCACCGACCCGTACCACGCCCTGCGCGTCGCCGAGATCGCCGAGGAGGTCGGGATGCACCCCCACGTGTCGCCGACCAACGCGTCCTCCGGGCCCCGCCAGCTCGCGCGCGAGACGGTGGCCGTGTCGCTCGGTCGGATCATGGGCTACCGCCGCCTCGCCGGCTTCACCTGAGGCCCGTCGGTGGTGCCGCACCGGCGCCACGCAGGTGGTTGGTGCCGCGGCGGGGGGAGCCGATACGATGACCGACGCCCTTCGGGGGTAGTTCAACTGGCAGAACGCCTGACTCTGGATCAGGAGGTTGGGGGTTCGATCCCTCCCCCCCGAGCACTTGCCACGGGCGCCGGCTCACGCCGGCGCCCGTGGCGCGTCCGGGCCCGCGTCGCCCGCCGCGTCGACATCCATGTCCAGGAACCCCTCGGACGGGATAGGTTCAGCACCGGTGCGAGACCCAGCAGCGGGTGCGAACCATCCCGAGGGTGTGGCCGGTGGGCGGTGGGGACCCGAACCGGCAGGGGACGAGGTGGCGCGCCTCGAGCGCCGGCTGCGCCTCCTCGCCGAGCACGTGCCCGACATGATCTTCCGGTACGAGTACGTGCCGGTGCGGCGCTTCGACTACGTGAGCCCTGCCTCCACGTCGATCTCCGGCTACACGCCCGAGGAGCACTACGCGGATCCCGACCTCATCTTCACGATCATCCACCCCGACGATCGCGAGATGGTGACGAGCGGGGTCGCCGACCCGCAGGACGACTCCGGTGAGCCGATGCTGCTGCGGTGGCTCCACAAGGACGGCAGCGTGGTCGTCACGGAGCAGCGCTACAGCCTCGAGCGCGACGACACGGGCACGGTGGTCGCGATCGAGGGCGTCGTGCGCGACGTCACCGAGCGGCTCCGGCGCCAGCTCGAGCTCGAGCACGAGGCGCACCACGACGCGGTCACGGGCCTGGCCAACACCCGCATGCTCTGGACCGAGCTGGCCCGCCACCTCGGCTCCCACGACTCCGACTGCGTGATCGCCGTCATCCGCCTCGACCGCCTCGCCATCATCCGCGACCTCGTCGGGTGGCACGTCGCCGAGGGGATGGTGAGGGCGGCCGCCGAGCGCCTGCACCGGGTCACGTCGGCGGGCTGCCTGGTGGCCAAGGGCGACGCCGACGAGCTGTTCTGGATCGCCTGCCCGGACACCGGCCGCGACGAGGCCGACGACCTGCTGCAGAGGGTGCACGACGCCTTTCGCGAGCCCCTCGCCGCCGACGGCCGGGAGGTCTACGTCACCACCACCGCCGGCGCCCGGCTGGTGCCCGCCGGGGCCGACGAGGACGTGGAGACGGTGCTCAACGACGCCGACGCCGCGCTGCGGGCGGTGCGGGGCCGCGGCGTGCGGGGCAGCACCCGCTGGTTCGACACCCGGCTCCACGAGCTCGCCGCCGAGCGCCTCGAGCTCGAGCACGACCTGCGCGGGGCGGTCGTCGACGGTGAGATCGCCGTGGCTTTCCAGCCCCAGGTCGACCTCGCCACCGGCCGCCTCGTCGGCTTCGAGGCACTGGCCCGGTGGGACCGGCGCGGGCACGGCCGGGTGTCGCCCGCCCTCTTCATCGCCATGGCCGAGGAGTCCGGCCTCATCGCGGACCTCGGCGACCACGTGCTCTTCGTCGCGGCCCGCCAGTTCTCCCGGTGGCGGTCGCGAGGCCTGGTCGCGGACCAGCGGGTGTCGGTCAACGTGTCGCGCCGACAGCTCGGCCTGCCCGACCTGGCCG
>CAMFLJ010000128.1 GCA_945957335.1 uncultured Actinomycetes bacterium
AGACAGGAGCATGAAGTGGGCGCGGTTGCTCACGACGCCACCACCGCCTCGGGGGTGGCGTCGGTGCCCGGCCCCTGGATGCGCTTGCTGGTGGCGAGCACCAGCAGCACCCGCACGTAGTGGTAGGCCAGCCGGAAGCGTCGGTTGGAGGCCTGGCCGGCCACCCGCTCGTGCATCACCACCGGCACCTCCCGCACGTCGAAGCCGGCCCGGCAGGCCAGCACGAGCGCCTCGACGGAGTCCATGTACTCGATCGGGTAGTCGGTCGCGAACGACCGGAGCACGCCCGGGCCGAAGGCCCGGAAGCCCGACGAGGTGTCGCTGAAGCGCCTGCCGGCCAGGCGGGCGATGGCCCAGCGCAGGACCCGCATGGCGAGCCCGCGGCTGCGGCCGACCTTGTAGTCGCCCTCGCCGGCGAAGCGGGAGCCCACCACCATGTCGGCGCCCTGGTCGAGCTCGTCGAGCAGGACCTGGATCTGGCCGGCGTCGTGCTGGCCGTCGGCGTCGAACTGCAGGGCCCGCTCGTAGCCCATCTCGACGGCGTAGCGGAAGCCGGTGCGCAGGGCACCGCCGATGCCGAGGTTGAACGGGAGCTGCAGGCACACCGCGCCCTCGGCGGTGGCCACCGCCGCGGTGGCGTCGATGGAGCCGTCGTCGATGACGACCACGTCGAGGCCCGGGGCGTTGGCCCGCAGGTCGGCGAGCGACTTCGGCAGCGCGTCCTGCTCGTTGAAGGCGGGGATCACCACGAGGGTCCGCGGGCCGTTGCCGCCACCTTCCTCCCCGGGTGTTGCCATCGGGCGAACGCTATCCGACGCCGCGCCGGGCCCCGGGGAGTCAGTAGGCATCGAAGTCGAGGAACTCCATGGCCGAGAGCTCGAAGGAGGCGGGCACGAACCCGTCGTGGAACGAGTGCAGCACGAGCGCGAGCGGCGACGGCATCCGGGCCTGCGGCAGGCGCACGCCCCGAACCCGCATCCAGGGGTTCCGGCCCCAGTGGACGACGAAGGGCGTCCGGTGGTGGCGCGCCACGATGGCGGCCACTCGCCCCGACGGCACCGGCGCGGCGAGGCCCGGGCGGGCGAGCACCTTCAGCACCACCCCGAAGGGCAGCCCCGACATGTGGGTGCGGGTCGACACGACGAGCAGGCCGTCGGTGTGGTGCAGCACGTAGGCCGAGCCGGGCTTGGCCAGGCGCCAGCGCAGGTAGTCGGGGCTCCACACGGGGGCATAGCCGGCGTGGTCGGGGGCCACGAACCCACCCTCGGTGAGGCGGTCGAACGCCGGTGAGGCCAGCAGCTCGGGCGTGGCGGCCACGGACTCGACCCGGCCGGGACGGCCGACCGGCGCCAGCAGCGTGACGGGCAGCGGGTCGAGCGCCCGCCAACCGAGCGTCGCGACCATGCGAGGGGCGGAGTTGGCGTTGGCGACGCCGAGGATGCCGTCGAAGCCCGCGGCGGTGCCGCGCTGGTAGGCGTCCTCGACGGTGCGGCGGAAGGCACCCGAGCCGCGCGCGTCGGGGTCGACACCGAGGTCGACACCGACACCGAGGCGACGGCGGGTGCCGCCGGGCTCGACGTAGTCGTTGGGCACCAGGGCGTAGTTGCCGAGGCGGCGGCCGCCCTCCTCGACGCGCCCCACCGCGGCCGCGGCCACCGGGTTCTCGTCGTAGTACCAGTGCAGGGCGTCGGCGGTGATCGGCGGGTCGTGGTGGAACACGTCGTTGAGCAGCCTGGCCGTGCGCTCGAGCTCGTCGCGGTCGGTGCTCACGGGGTGGCCACCACCGGATCGGTGCCGGGCGCGTCGGGGCCGGTCGGCACCGGCGCGTCGTCGGTCGCCGGATCGGTGCCGGCGCCGCCCCCGGGCCGCCACGAGCGACGGCCGGGGTGCTCGCCGATCACCGGCTCGTGGCGCAGCAGGCGCACGACGGCGTCGATGGCGACGGCCGCGAGCACGACGATCGAGACCTCGGCCGCGGTGCGGTAGCGCGTGCTGCCGAAGGCGGTGGCCGCGGTGACGGTGGCCAGCACCGCCCAGAGGCCGACGACGAGCAGCGGCCCGCGCCGGCGCCACTGGATCACCGCGCCGGCCACGGCGAAGGGCACGAGCACGACGTACTGCCAGAACCCCAGCCAGGCGGCGAAGGCCGGGCGGCCCTCGAGGATGTCGAGGCGGATCTGGTCGAGGGGCTGGTAGAGGCCCCACATGCGCCCGATGCGGGCCGGCACGACCACCGTGACCAGGCGCTTGGTGTGCGAGCTGATGTACTCGGTGGCCTGCTTGCGCACCACGACGTCGCGCTGCGACTCGTCGAGCAGCTCACCGTTGGGGCCGTGGGGCTGCGGGCCGCCGCAGTCGAGGTTCCAGAAGCCGATGTAGCGGCCGTAGTAGGTGGCGTCGCAGTTGGCCTGGATGGCCACCGTGCCGGCGCCGTCGGAGAGCAGCACCCGCTCCTTCATCACCATGTTGTTGCGCACGATCCACGGGGTGATCACGGCGAGGCCGACCACGCCCACCACGGCGTAGCGGAAGATGCGGGTGCGCCACGGCAGCGGGGCCCGGTAGAGCGCGACGGCCGCCACGATCGGGAGGAAGAGCACGAGCTCGGCCCGGCTCAGCGCCGCGAAGCCGGCGGCGAGCGCGAACCACACGCCGTTGGCGACCGTGGGCGATCGCCAGAACCGCAGGCCCATGAGCGAGGTCAGGAACGCGAAGACGATGGCCGAGGTCTCCGACATGACGAGGCCGTCGTTGATCCAGATGTTGGCGTAGACCGCGGTGAGGACCGCGGCGATGATGCCCACCCGCTCGTCGACGAGCGCGCGCCCGAGCAGGCCGGCCAGCACGATCGACACCGCGCCGAGGAAGGCCGACACGACCTGGTGGTCGCGCACCGTGTCGAGACCGAACCACGACGCCACGCCGAGGTAGGTGACGTACACCGGCGGGTGCCCGGCGGTGGGCTCGACGTGGCCCACGGGGGTGACGACCTCGACCACCCGGCCGTCGGCCAGGGTGACCTGCTCCTTGCCGCCGAAGAGGTAGCGGTAGGGGTCGATGTAGCCCTTGCCGTCGGCGAGGAGCTTGGCGCCCTCGTGGTAGTAGAGCGCGTCGCCGCCGACCTTCTCGTTGGTGCCGGCGTAGATGAACACCAGCCGCACGCCGAGCCCGGCGAGGGTGACGAGCAGCAGGACCGTGGCGAAGCGCGACCAGCGCGGCTTGGTGCTCATGCGGAGGGGGCCCGGCGGCGGAGCATGCCCTGGAGCGCACCGGTGGTGGTGCCGTCGTCGGGCGGGCGGAACCCGGGCAGCTCGCCGAGCCCGGCCACGGCCTCGGCCAGGCGGGGGCCGACGCCGGCGTCGGCGAAGACGCGCTCGACGCGGGCCATCATCCCCTTGCGGTTGGTCCGCCCCACGACGCTGGCCGGCAGGCCGCCGTGCTCGAAGACGTAGAACCGTTCGCCCGGGTCGAACTCCCAGGGGTGGCAGTAGGTCCAGAGCACGGTGCGGGGGTCGGCGGTGGCCATGCCCCGGCGCCGCACCGCGTCGGGCAGGACCCGCACGTAGGTGCCGCCGAGGAACGGGATGGCCCGGCCGCGGACGAGCAGGATCGGGCACGGCAGCTCGACGAGGCCGTTGGGCCAGCGGAACGGGGTGGCCGGGGCGCCGGGCCAGCCGTAGAGCGGGCTGGGGGCCGGCATCACACTCGAGGAGTAGCGAAAGCCCAGGTCAGCGAGGATGTCGACCGCCCAGGCGGTCTCGGGCACCAGCGAGAACTGGGGGGCCCGGAAGCCCACGACCTCGGCGCCGCCGACGTCCTCGAGCAGGGCCCGGGCGTCGTGGTTCTGGCGCTTGAAGCGCTCGGGGTCGAGCAGGTCGAGCGGCACGTGGTGGAAGCCGTGCACGGCCAGCTCGTGGCCGGCGGCGGCGATGCGGGCGATCAGGGCCGGGTGGCGCCGCACGAGGTCGCCCACGCAGAACACGGTGCCGGTGATCCCGAGCTCGTCGAGGCGGTCGAGGAGCCGGTCCATGACGCCCTCGAGGCGCGACTCCTGCGCCGGCGAGGTGCGCAGGTCCTCGAGATCGAGGGTGAAGGTGACCGGCGGGGACATCGCCGAGAGTGTACGAGGGCGACCGACCCCGGATGCCGACCCCCACGAGGCCCCGGTGACGTCGACCTGACAGGGGGCCGTGCCACAATGTCGGGGTCGCCCGGGAGAGGTGGCTCCCCGGGGCGCGGTCGGGTGGCCATGGCTCCCGGCGGTTCGTACCGGACGAGTGGAAGGGCATCGATGGCGACCACGATCGATCCCGTCGGGAGCGAACCCACGGTCGAACCGGTCGAGTCCGAGCAGCCGCCCGCCAAGCCCGGGCGCATGCGCCACATGCCCGCCCTCGACGGCATGCGCGGCCTCTTCGTCATCATCGGCCCGCTCGCCTACCACTTCGCGCCCTACTGGATCCCGGGCGGCATCCTCGGCATCGACCTCTTCTTCGTCCTGTCGAGCTTCCTGATCTTCTCGCTCGCCCTCCACGAGTGGGACCGCAGCGGCCGCTTCGACGTGGGCAGCTACGCCTCGCGCCGGGTGCGGCGGCTGTTCCCGGCCCTCATCCTGTGCTTCGTCGCCACTGCGCTCTGGACCGCCTTCTTCCTCGACAAGTCACAGATCGCCAAGTGGACCGGCGGCATCACCGCGGCGATGAGCTACGTGGCCAACTGGAAGGAGATCTTCGGGGGCGTCAGCTACTTCGACGCCAGCCAGTACTCCAACCCCCAGCCGTTCCGCCACGTGTGGTCGTTCGCCATCGAGGAGCAGTTCTACCTGTTCGTGCCGATCTTCCTGATCGTCTGCATGAAGTGGCTGAACAAGAAGGTCATGCTCGCCGTCGCCGTCATCGGCGCCGTCGTCTCCGCCATCTGGATGGCGATGATCTTCGACCCGACGAACCCCCAGACCCTCTCGCGGGCCTACTACGGCACCGACACCCGGGCGTTCGCCCTCCTCCTCGGCATCGCCATGGCGATCGTGTGCCACTGGTACGGCGACCCCCGCAGCCGGTGGGGCCACTGGATGACCCAGTTCATGGGCCTCATCGCCACCGGGGTGTTCCTCTACCTGATGTTCACCACGAGCGAGAAGACGCAGTGGCTCTTCGCCGACGGCGGCTTCTTCCTGGTGGCGATCCTCGCCGTGTTCATGACCCGTGCGGTCTCCATGCCCAAGGGCTGGCTGCACTGGATCTACGAGAACAAGTTCCTCATGTGGGCCGGCCGCATCGGGTTCGGGCTCTACCTGTACCACTGGCTCGTCTACATCGCCGTCGACAGCGACAAGTCCCCCGACGCCCCCGGGCTGAACAGCCCCCGCGACATGATCCTCGGGTTCGGCCTGACGTTCCTGATCGCGTGGCTCAGCTACAAGTACATCGAGAAGCCCTTCATCAAGGGCCGCTGGCCGGGCTGGAAGCTCGCCGCCGGGCTCGGCGCCGGCATCATCCTCGCCCTCGGCCTGCTCCTCTACGCCAACACCGTGCGCCGCCCCTCCGCGGTGGCCCTGGCCGACGCCACCGGCGGCCAGACCACCAGCGTCTCGATGGGCAACGGCTCCCAGTGCGTGGCCCCGCCCGGCTCCGACCCCGTGAAGGTGCTCGTCGTCGGCGACTCGGTGATGGTGCAGATGGCGCAGGCCCTGCGCGACTGGTGCGCCCAGAACCCGGGCCAGATCGTGGTGTTCAGCGACGCCCACATCGGCTGCGGCACCACCCGCGGCGGCGAGAAGCGCTACGACGCCGGCCCCGGCTCCATGGGTGACGTGTGCGCCACGTGGGCCGACCCGACCGACCCGCAGGTGGTGGCCGACCCGGAGGTCGTCTCGTGGGTCACCTCCGTCGACTCGTTCCGGCCCGACGTCGTGTTCACCTACGCGAGCTCGTGGGACGCCATCGACCGCAAGGTGCCGTCCGTCGGCATCACCGACTGGGAGAAGCCCGGCGACCCCCAGTACGACGCCTACCTGAAGAGCGAGTACTCCGACGCCATCTCGATCCTCACCGCCCGGGGCGCCTCGCTGGCCTGGATGATCTCGCCGTACCTGAACCGCCCGGACCCGGCGAACTCGCCGGACCGCACCGACCGGATGAACGAGATCACCCTGCCGATGGTCGAGGCGCTCCAGCGCCACGCCCTCATCGACTACCCGGGCTACCTCGGGCCCCTCGGCGGTGACAAGGAGCGGCTCACCCGCGACGACGGCACCCACGTGCGGGCCGACCAGCTCCAGAACGTCGCCTCGTGGCTGGCGCCCCAGCTGATCGCCGCCGGGCGCTCGCAGGGCGTGCCGTCGGACTCCGCCCCCGCACCGTCGAACTGACCGATCCCCGGTGGCGACGGGCCGCCCCCGTCGCCACCGTCGGGTCGATGCGTCAGCCGCGGGGCGCCATGTAGAGGATCTGCATGCCGTAGCGCAGCGAGGGCTTCTCGACGCCGACCACCGCGATCTCGATCTCGGCGGTGATCAGGGTGCCCTTGGGCAGGGCCTCGGCCCCCACGACCCGCGAGCGGGCGTGGATCCGCGAACCGGCGGGGACCGGAGCCAGGAAGCGCAGGCCGCTGGCGCCGTAGTTGACCGCGCTCCCCTGCCCGGTGACCTGGAGCGGGAACGAGGCCATGCCGGGCAGCAGGCTGAGGGTGAGGAAGCCGTGGGCGATGGGGCCACCGAAGGGGCTCTCCTTCTTGGCCCGCTCGACGTCGACGTGGATCCACTGCGTGTCGCCGGTGAGCTCGGCGAAGCCGTTGATCTTCTCCTGGGTCACCTCGACCTCGGCACCCCAGTCGCCGAACTCGTCGGACGCCAGGGCGTTGATCCCGTCGACGTCGTCGAACTTCACCTCGTGCATCGAACTCCCCGTTCGTGGTCCTCGTGCGGGTGGCCCTTCGCCACGCCGGCCGAACGACACTACCGGGCGCCCTGCCCGCCCTCCGAAGCGCCGGGCCGGCGGGCGGGGCCGAGCGCCACCCGCATCTCGAGCCCGCCGCTGCGGCCGGGGGCGACGTCGACCGGGCCATCCTCGGAGCCGGCGGGGGCCTCGGGCCCGTCGGGACCGGCACCCTCCTCGGGCCAGGTGGGGTCGGGGTCGGCCTCGCCGGCGAGCACCCGCCGCATCGACCGGGCCATCCGCCGCGCCCGGCGTTCCGCGGTGTCGGCGACTGGGCCGGCCCACCCGTCGTGCAGCGTGGCGCAGAACAGCTCGAGCCAGCGCTCGTAGTGCGCCTCGGTGAAGGGCACCATCTCGTTCACCCGCTCGTGGGAGCGCAGGGGCCGCCCGTCGTAGCGGCGGCCACCGAGCAGCTGCCACGACCAGAACCGGGTGACGCGTGGGATGTGGGCGGCCCAGTCGACCTCGGCCGCCTCGAACACCGGGCCGAGCACGTCGTCGACGGCGGCCTCCCGGTAGAAGTCGCGGACGAGCCGCTCGACGTCGACCTCGGTGGCCAGGTCGGGACGGTCGGCGCCGTCGGGTGCCGACGGGGCGGCGGGCTCGCTCACGCCTCCGAGGGTAGGGCGACGGCGGCCGGGCACGGACCGGTGGGCGGCCGTACGCTCGGCCCGTGACCGTGACCGATGCCACCGGAGCGGAGCTCGTCCGCGACCGACTCGACCAGCTCCTCGGCGAGCTCGACCCGCGCACCGTCGAGCCCGTCGAGCTGCGGGGCCGCCAGTTCGACCTCGGCCTGGCGTGGGTGCACCTGCCCGTCGGCGTCGGCGGGCTGGGCCTGGCCCCGTCGCTCCAGCGGGAGGTCGACCGGCGCCTGCGCGAGGCCGGTGCGACCCCGCCCGACGTGTCGATGTTCTTCGGTCTCACCATGGCGGGCCCCACCGTGGCCACCCACGGCAGCGACGAGCTGCGCGGCCGCCTGCTGCGGCGGATGTTCACCGGCGAGGACTCGTGGTGCCAGCTGTTCTCCGAGCCGGGCGCCGGCTCCGACCTGGCCGGGCTGGCCTGCCGGGCGGTGCGCGACGGCGACGAGTGGGTCATCACGGGCCAGAAGGTCTGGAACACCCTCGCCCACCTCGCCGACCGGGGCATGCTCGTGGCCCGCACCGACCCCGACGTGCCCAAGCACAAGGGCATGACCTACTTCGCCCTCGACATGCACGCCCCCGGGGTGGAGGTGCGCCCCCTGCGCCAGATGACCGGCGAGGCCGAGTTCAACGAGGTGTACCTCACCGAGGTGCGGGTGCCCGACGCCGATCGCATCGGCGACGTCGGCGAGGGCTGGCGGGTGGCCATGACCACCCTGGCCAACGAGCGCACGACCATCGGCGGAGGCGGCGGTGCTCCCGTGCGCGGCTCCGGCGCCATCGCCGAGGCGGTGCGCATCTGGGCCGAGGAGCCCCACGTCGAGCACTCCGCGGTGAACCGCGACCGCCTCGTGCGGCTGTGGGTCGAGGCCGAGGTGCTGCGCCTCACCAACCTGCGTGCCGGGGCCAACCGGCGCGCCGGCAACCCGGGGCCCGAGGGCTCGATCGCCAAGCTGCTGTTCGCCGAGGTGAACATGCGGATCTACGAGCTGTGCCTCGACCTGCTCGGCGCCGACGGCCTGGTCGGCCACGACTACACGATGCGCCGCTCCGAGCAGCTCGGCCTCATCGGCCCGCCCGGGTCGGGCCGCAAGATGTTCCTGCGCTCGCGGGCCAACTCCATCGAGGGCGGCACGTCGGAGATCCAGCGCAACATCCTCGGCGAGCGCGTGCTCGGCCTGCCCGGCGAGCCGCGCGACGACAAGGACCGGCCCTGGATCGAGGTGCCCCGGAGCTGAGCCTGCCGGTGCCGAGGCAGCCCCTCGGCACCCGTGTAGCCTCACCTCGTCCGCCTTGACCCCGCGGACGGTCCGTACCCGGAACCGTCCACGGAGGTCGTCGTGACCGAGCACCACCCCCCGGCGCCACGCGGTCGCGCCGTGGTGACCGAGCTGCGCCTGGTCCCCCCTCAGGCCCACCTGGTGCTGTGCGGTGAGCTCGACCTGCACACCGCCGACCAGCTGCGCAGCGCCCTCGATGCCATCGCCGTGGCCCCCGTGTCGTCGCTGGTCGTCGACCTGTCGGCCGTCGAGTTCGCCAGCCTCTCGGCCTTGGGCGACCTGGTCGACGTGGGCCGCTCGATCGGCCTGAGGGGCGGCTCCGTGGTGGTGCGCGGCGTCCGGCCCCTCCAGCGCCGGGTGCTCGGGCTGCTGGCGCCGCCCGAGACGCTGGTGATCGTCGACGGCGGGCCCGGGTAAGGGATCGGGCATGCCCGTCGACCACCCGCGCCTGACCGAGGCGATCACGACCCTCCGAGCCGAGCACCTCCAGGACGACGAGCTCGAGGGCTCGCTGCGCCGCGTCGTGGAGTCGACGTGCGCCCTGTTCGAGGTCGAGGGCGCCGGGTTGATGCTCGTCGACGACGGCTCGACGCTGCGCTACGTGGCCGCCACCGACGGGCGCAGCGCGGCCCTCGAGGCCGCGCAGGCCGAGACCGGTGAGGGACCGTGCGTCGAGTCGCTGCTCAGCGGCCACGTCGTGTCCACCGACGACCTCGCCGCCGATCCCAGATGGCCGCAGCTGTCGAGCTCGGTGAGCGGGCTCGGGATCGGCTCGCTGCTCGGCGTGCCGGTGCACGTGGGACGCACGTCGGTGGGCTCGTTGAACGTCTACCGCGACGCCACCGGGCCGTGGGACGACGACGACATCGCCGCCCTCGAGGCCTTCGCCATCGTCCTCGAGGAGCTCCTGCGCCACGCCCTCACCGCCCAGCA
>CAMFLJ010000129.1 GCA_945957335.1 uncultured Actinomycetes bacterium
GTGGACGACTCCGAGGTGCGGCCCGCCGCGATGAGGTGCTCGGTCGGTGAGGACGTGGACCGGGGTGAGCTCGAAGCCGGGCAGCTCCCAGAGGGCGGCGGCCGAGTAGATGGCGACCGCTCCACCGGGCACGTCGAGAGCCGCGGCCATGGCGGCCTGATCGGTCGTCGGCGCCGATCCGCCGATCCGCAGCACGCGCTCGGACAGCCGCTCGAGGCGACCGGTGGAGATCGCGTGGGCCAGGGTGCTGGCCGGTACTCCGGCCTCCCGGGCCTGTGCGACGGTGAAGAGGCCGTGCTGACGGGTGGCCTTGGCTCGCAGCCGGTCGTGGTGCATGAGATGACATGAAACACGGTGGGTACGACAATCCGTCCCGTCCGTCTGTCGAGTCCTCCCTCCCCGAAAGCTGGCTCACCTGGCGCGGCCGGCTGTACCTGGTGAGCCGCCTTTCGCTCCACCCGACAAAGGTGGCTCACGCGGTGCGGCGGGCCGTATCAGGTGAGCCACCTTTCGGGTCGGGTGGGTGCGGGGGAGCGGTCGTCTAGCTTCGGCGGGGTGAGCGCGCCCGACACGAAGCAGCGGTTCATCGACCACCTCCTGGCCCACTCGGTGCGGACCGGCGACTTCACGTTGAAGTCCGGGCGCAAGAGCTCGTGGTTCATCGACTCGAAGCAGACGGCGTGCCGCCCGGAGGGCATCCTGCTGATGGCCGACCTCGCGCTCGAGGCCATCCCCGCCGACGTCACCGCCATCGGCGGCCTCACCGTCGGCGCCGACCCGGTGGCCTACGGCATCGCCGCCGTGGCGGCCACCCGCGGCCGCGACCTGCGCTCGTTCACGATCCGCAAGGAGGCGAAGGACCACGGGGTGGCCGGTCGCCTCGCGGGTGCTCTGCAGCCGGGTGACAAGGTCGTGATCACCGAGGACACCGTCACCCGGGGCACCTCACCGATGGAGGCCGTCCGGGTGGTGCGGGAGCTCGGCGCCGACCCCGTGATGGTCCTCGTGCTGGTCGATCGGGGCGGCACCTGCCGGGCGATGGCCGAGGCCGAGGGAGTGGCCTTCCACCCCATCGTCACCGCACCCGACCTCGGCTTCGACTACGAGGGCGCCTGACCTCGTCGGGGTCGCCGGGCGTCCGACTGTTGGCCGTGTGCCGTCGGCCACTACCGTTGACCCCCTATGGCTGACACTCCCACCGCCGCCTTCAGCATCCGACTCCGCGTGCGCCTCGACAACACCCCCGGTGCGCTCGGCCGACTGGCGAGCGCGATCGGCGAGGTAGGCGGCAACATCTGGTCGCTCGAGGGCTTCGAGGCCAAGGCCCAGTACCTCGACGAGGACGTCGTGGTGAACTGCACCAGCGAGGCCCACCAGCAGCAGGTGATCGAGGCCGTGAGCGCCGCCGACGGCGTCGAGCTGCTCGGCTGGCAGGACCGCACCTTCGCCATGCACAACGGCGGCAAGATCGACGTGATCTCGCGCTCGCCGGTCGGCGACCGCGACGACCTCTCGATGGCCTACACGCCCGGCGTGGCCCGCGTCTGCAAGGCCATCGAGGCCGAGCCGGCCCTCGCCCACGAGCTCACCATCAAGAAGAACACGGTGGCCATCGTCAGCGACGGCACCGCCGTGCTCGGCCTCGGCGACATCGGCCCCCTCGGCGCCATGCCGGTGATGGAGGGCAAGGCCCTGCTGTTCAAGGAGTTCGCCGGCGTCGACGGGTTCCCGATCTGCCTCGACACGAAGGACCCCGAGGAGATCATCGAGACCGTCGCCCGCATCGCTCCCACCTTCGGCGGGATCAACCTCGAGGACATCGCCGCCCCGGCGTGCTTCGAGGTCGAGGAGCGCCTCAAGGAGATGCTCGACATCCCGGTGTTCCACGACGACCAGCACGGCACCGCCGTGGTCACCCTGGCGGCCCTCGAGAACGCCCTGAAGATCGTCGACAAGAAGATGGGCGACCTCACCGTCGTCATCGCCGGCGTCGGCGCCGCGGGCGTCGCCATCGCCAAGATCCTCATGGAGGCGGGCGTCCCGAACGTGATCGGCGCCGACCGCCAGGGCGCGGTGCACACCGGCCGCTCCGACCTCAACGTCGCCAAGCAGTGGTTCGCCGAGAACACGAACCCCGACAAGCTCACCGGCGACCTCCACGGCCTGCTGCGCGGCAGCGACCTCTTCGTCGGCGTGAGCGGCCCGAACCTCATCACCCGCGACGACGTGCTCACCATGGCCAAGGACCCGATCGTGTTCGCCATGGCCAACCCCGACCCCGAGATCCGGCCCGAGGAGGCCGCCGGTGCCGTGGCCGTCATGGCCACCGGCCGCAGCGACTTCCCGAACCAGATCAACAACGTCCTGTGCTTCCCGGGCATCTTCCGTGGCGCCCTCGACGCCGGGGCCACCCAGATCACCGAGAACATGAAGGTCGCCGCCGCCGGCGCCATCGCCTCCGCGGTGTCCGAGGCCGAGCTGGCCCCCGATTTCGTGATCCCCTCGGTGTTCGACCGCCGGGTCGGCCCGATGGTGGCCGCCGCCGCGGCCGAGGCCGCCGTGCGCGACGGCGTCTGCCGCCCCCGGTGACACCGGCCCCCTCCGGCCGGCGCGTCCGCGCCATCACCTTCGACTTCTGGGACACCCTCGTCCGGTCCGACACCGCGGCGTTCCGTCTGGCGCGCCGCATCGCGGTGGCCGACGAGCTTGCCCGCCACGGCCTCCCCGCCGAGCACGACGCCATCGAGCGCGCCTTCGACGCGGCCTGGCAGCGGTTCGACGCGGCGTGGGGCACGAACGAGCAGTTCACCGGTCACCACGCCGCCGAGGTGGTGCTCGACGTGCTCGGCCACGACCCCGAGCCCGAGGTGCGCCAGCGCATCATCGAGGCCTACGTGGGCGCCAACGGCGAGGTGCAGACCGAGCTCACCCCGAACGTCGCCGACGCCATCCGGGCCCTGAAGGCGGGCGGGGTGAAGGTCGGGATCATCTGCGACGTGGGCCTCACGCCGTCGGTCACCCTGCGCCAGATCCTCGACCGCCACGGCCTGCTCGGTCAGTTCGACCACTGGGCGTTCTCCGACGAGGTGGGCGTCTACAAGCCCGACCCGTCGATCTTCCGGTACGCCCTCGACGGGCTCGGCGGTGTCGACCCCTCCGAGGCCGCCCACATCGGCGACCTGCGTCGCACCGACATCGCAGGCGCGCTGGGCATGGGCATCCTCGCCCTGCGCTACTCGGGCGTCACCGACGACGATCCGGCGCACGGCCCCGAGGGCGACCACGTGGTGGCCGACCACGCCGAGCTGCCCGGCCTGCTCGGGGTCGGCTGATCCACGGCTCGCCCGCCCGGCCGACGGCGACGGCGCCGCCGGGTGCGATCTCGGCGCGGTGTGGCAAGGTGTCCGCCGCTCGCCACACACGACCCAGGGGGGAACCGTGCCGCTGCATCCTCAGGCCCAGATGGTCCTTGACTTCATGGCCGACACCGGCTTCACGTTCGAGGGCCTCACGGCCGACGAGCTGCGGGCCCGGGCCAACATGGCCGTCCCCAGCCCCATCGAGCTGCCGAGCATCGCCGACGGTGCCATCCCCGGCCCGGCCGGCGACATCCCCGTGCGCATCTACCGCCCGTCGGACGCCACCGACCTGCCGGTCGTGGTGTTCTTCCACGGCGGCGGCTGGGTGATCGGCGACCTCGAGTCGCACGACCACATGGCCCGCACCATCTCCTCGAAGGCCGAGTGCGTGGTGGTGGCCGTCGACTACCGCCTCGCTCCCGAGCACAAGTTCCCGGCCGCGGCCGACGACGCGTGGGCCGCGCTCGAGTGGGTCGCCACCCACGCCGCCGAGCTCGGCGTCGACGGCAACCGGGTGGCCGTGGCCGGCGACAGCGCGGGCGGCAACCTGGCCGCGGTGGTCGCGGTGCAGGCCCGCGACTCCGAGCACGTCGAGGTCATCCAGCAGGTGCTGCTCTACCCGGTGGTCGACGGCGACTGCGACCGGCCCTCGATGGCCGAGAACGCGGAGGGCTACATGCTCACCCGCGGCGCCATGGACTGGTTCCACGAGCAGTACGCCACCACCGACGCCGACCGCAGCGATCCCCGCTACTCGCCGATCAACTCCGACCTCGCCGGGGTGGCCCCCGCCGTCGTCGTCACCGCCGAGTACGACCCGTTGCGCGACCAGGGCAACGCGTACGCGGTGGCGCTCACCGAGGCCGGCGTCGACGTGGTGCACACCCAGTACGACGGCATGATCCACGGTTTCTTCAGCATGGACGCCGGGCTCGACACCGCCGCCCAGGCCCAGGACGACGTCGCCGCCGCGCTGAAGGCCGCCTTCGCCTCCTGAGCGTCGGGCCCCCGGCGGGCAGGCCGGTGCTCAGCGAGCCACGGTCAGCGATGCGTCGCGGACGAGGCGGTCGACGAACGCCAGCTTGGCGATGACCGCCGGCGCCAGGACGAAGGGGTAGAGGTCGGGCTCGCCCATCGAGCGGTTGAGCTCGTTGAGCGCACGGGTGAGCCCGACCCACTCCCGCACCATCACGTCGAAGTCGCCGTCGCCCCCGGGCGGGGGAGTGGGCGCCCCGCCGTCGGGGTCGACCACCGTCACCCCCGACTCGACCGCGGTCTGCAGCGTGTCGCGCAGGTGGAGGAGGTGGGCGAAGGTCTCGGCCCAGTCCTCCCAGGGGTGCATGGTCGCGTAGGCCGACACGTGGTCGGCCTCCCAGCCGAGGGGCGGCCCGCCGCCGTAGTGCGAGCTCATCGCCTCGCCGTAGTCGGCCCGCTCGTCGCCGAACAGGGCGCGGAACCCGTCGATCGCGTCGGTGCCCTCGACCAGGACGGTCCAGTAGTAGTGGCCGACCTCGTGGCGGAAGTGGCCCAGCACCGTGCGGTACGCCTCGCCCAGCTCCTGGCGCACCCGCTCGCGGTGGGCGTCGTCGGCCTCGGCCAGGTCGACGGTGACGATGCCGTCCTCGTGCCCGGTGACCACCTCGTCGAAGTGGCTGGAGAGCAGGTCGAAGCCGAGCCCGTCGTCGACCTCGTCGAACCCGACGATCGGCAGCCCGAGGTCGACGAGCTGGGCGACGAGCCGGCGCTTGGCCGCCTCGGCCTCGGCGAAGCGGGCCCGCCCCTCCGCGTCGTCGTCGGCCGGACGGGTGCGGGTGAGCGAGCAGCTGCGGCACAGGGTCGACCCGCCGCCGCCGGTGGGCACCACCCAGTTGCAGCCCGCCATCGAGACGTTGGCGCAGCGCTCCCATGCGCCGTCGGCCGCCCCCACCGCCACCATCTCGAAGGTGTCGGGTCGGAACCCGAGCGCGGCACCGCACGTGAGGCAGCCGTCGTTCTCGAAGTACACGCGGGCGCGGCAGGTCGGGCAGCGGAGGAGTCGCATGCTCGTTCTCTTCCCCTGTTCGCCGCGTTGAAACACACGGGCAACACGATGAAGGTCATCATGTTCCGGTCAGCTGCCCCGGGCCCGCGCCCGGCGCGTCCGTGCAGAGCCGATCGAGCCACCGCCCCATGACCGAGCCCACCACCGCCCCCGGCCCGCTGTGGCAGGGCTACGCCGCGCCCGGATGGGACGAGATGCTCGGTCCCGACGAGCCCCGCGCCGGGTGCGCCGGCGTCGTCGACTACCTCGAGCGGCTGGGCGACGAGCTCGTCGACCGCCAGGCCGCGGCCGAGGCCGCGGTGGCGTCGATGGGCATCTCGTTCACGGTCTACGCGGAGAAGGGCAACATCGACCGGGCCTGGCCCTTCGACGTGATCCCCCGCGTGATCGACCTGCACGAGTGGCAGCGCGTCTCGGAGGGGCTCATCCAGCGGCTGCAGGCGCTGAACCTGTTCATCGGCGACCTCTACGGCGACGCCAAGGTGCTCGCCGACGGCGTGGTGCCAGCCGAGATCGTGCTGGGCTCTCCCAACCACCGGCCCGAGTGCATCGGGGTCACCCCGCCGCACGGCACGTGGGCCCACATCTCCGGCAGCGACCTCGTCCGCGGCGCCGACGGCGTGTTCCGCGTGCTGGAGGACAACCTGCGGGTGCCGTCCGGCGTGGCGTACATGCTCGAGAACCGGCAGATCTCCAAGCGGGTGTTCGCCGACGCGTTCCGGTCGCTCGACATCCTCCCGGTCGACGGCTACCCGACGGCGCTGCAGCAGATGCTGGCGTCGCTGACCCCCCGCCCCGGCGAGATGCCCGTCATCGCGGTGCTCACCCCGGGCATCTACAACTCGGCCTACTTCGAGCACGCGTTCCTCGCCTCGCAGATGGGCGCCCTGCTGGTGGAGGGTGGCGACCTCGTGGTGGGCGACGACGACGTGTGCCGGGTGCGCACCGTCGGCGGCCTGGTGCGGGTCGACGTGATCTACCGCCGGGTCGACGACCTGTTCCTCGACCCCGAGGTGTTCCGGGCCGACTCGATGCTGGGCGTGCCCGGGCTGATGCGGGCGTGGCGGAAGGGCAACGTGGCGCTGGCCAACGCGCCCGGCGCCGGCGTGGCCGACGACAAGGTCGTCTACGCCTACGTGCCCGAGCTCATCCGCTACTACCTGGGCGAGGAGCCCAAGCTGGCGAGCGTGCCCACCTACGTGTGCCTCGACGACGAGCAGCGGCGCTACGTGCTCGACCACCTCTCCGAGCTCGTCGTGAAGCCGGCGAACGAGAGCGGCGGCACCGGCATCTACATCGGCACCTACGCCACGGCCGAGGAGACCGACGAGATCCGGCGGGCGGTCGAGGCCGAGCCCCGCAACTGGATCGCCCAGCCGGTGATCGAGCTGTCGACCGCGCCCACCCTGTGCGACGACGTGCCGGCGCCGCGCCACATCGACCTGCGGCCCTTCATCCTCTCGGGCGAGCGCCCCTACGTCACCAACGGCGGGCTCACCCGGGTGGCGCTGCGCGAGGGATCACTGGTGGTCAACAGCTCTCAGGGCGGTGGCAGCAAGGACACGTGGATCATCGATCCCGACGTCCCCCAGCTCTCGGCTGCGGCCCGCCAGGTGCAGGGAGGTGGGGCATGACCGACGTCCTCGAGCCAGCCGAGAAGGACGCCCCGGAGAAGGAGGAGCCGGCGCCGATCCTGCTGCCCCCGGCGATGCTGCTCTCGCGCGTCGCGGAGCACGTCTACTGGGCGGGCCGCTACCTCGAGCGGGCCGAGGGCACCGCCCGGCTCGTGAAGACCCACACCGAGCTCTTCGTCGACCTGCCCCGCTCGGTCGGCATCGGCTGGGCCCCGCTGCTCGCCGTCACCGGCAGCCAGGAGGCCTTCGACAGTGGCTACGACAAGGTCACCGAGGACGACGTCGTCGCCTTCCTCCTCGCCGAGCCGTCCAACCAGGGCTCGGTGGCCACGTGCATCGAGCAGGCCCGCGAGAACCTGCGCGTCACCCGCGGCCTGCTGCCCCGGCGCATGTGGGAGGTCGCCAACGAGACCCGCCAGTGGGTGCACGTCAGCGCCGTCGCCGGCTGCGCCCGCGGCTCGCGGATGATGTGGACCGAGGAGGTCATCCGCCGCTGTCTCACCGTGGGCGGCACGGCGGCCTCGACCATGAGCCGCGACCTCACCTACGCGTTCCTCGAGGTGGGCCGTCTGGTCGAGCGGGCCGACATGACCAGCCGCGTCCTCGATGTGCAGGCCGGCATCCTCATGACCAGCGGCGACGACCTGCCCCGGGCCTATCGCGACCTCACCTGGATGGCGATGCTGCGCTCGGTCGGTGGCGAGCAGATGTACCGCCGTCAGATGGGTGGTGTGATCTCGGCACCGGCCACCATCCAGTTCCTGCTGCGCGACACGGCCTTCCCCCGCTCGGTCGACCACTGCCTCACCTGGGTCGCCAACCTGCTCATCGGCATCCCCAACAGCTCGGCAGCCCTGGCTGCCTGCCACGACGCGCAGCGCCTGCTGCTGTCGGTGTGGCCCAGCGAGCTCGACCTCGACGGCATCCACCAGTGCGTCGACGACCTGCAGCTGGCCTTCGGTCGCCTCCACGACGAGCTCGCCGCCTCCTACTTCCCCGAACCGGCCGCCGACAGCGCGCCGGCATGAGCATCCACGTCGCGCTCGAGCACCGCACCCGCTATCTGTTCGACCGGCCCGTCGCCCTCACGCCCCACGTGGTGCGCCTGCGTCCGGCGCCGCACTGCCGCACGCCGATCCTGGCCTACTCGCTGACGGTCGAGCCCACCGAGCACTTCGTCAACTGGCAGCAGGACCCGTTCGGCAACTTCGAGGCCCGGCTCGTCTTCCCCGAGAAGACCACCGAGCTGTCGATCGTGGTCGACCTGGTCGCCGACCTCACGGTGATCAACCCGTTCGACTTCTTCCTGGAGCCCGAGGCCGAGCGGATCCCGTTCGACTACGAGCCCGACCTCGCCCGCGACCTCGTGCCCTACCTCGAGTGCGACCCGGTGGGGCCGCTCCTGCGCGACTGGCTGGCCGAGGTGCCGAGACCCGCGGACGGCACCGCCACGGTCGAGTTCCTGGTCGGGCTCAACCAGCGCCTGCAGGGCGACATCGCCTACACGACCCGCATGGAGCCGGGCGTGCAGGACCCGGAGGTCACCCTCGACCGGGCCCTGGGCTCGTGCCGCGACAGCGGCTGGCTGCTCGTGCAGATCCTGCGCAACCTCGGTCTCGCCGCCCGGTTCGTGTCGGGCTACCTCGTGCAGCTCACCGCCGACGAGGTGCCCCTGGACGGGCCGGCCGGCACGTCCGTCGACTTCACCGACCTCCACGCCTGGTGCGAGGTGTTCCTGCCGGGCGCCGGCTGGGTCGGCCTCGACCCCACCTCGGGCCTGTTCGCGGGCGAGGGCCACATCCCGTTGGCGGCCACACCCCGCCCGGCGTCGGCCGCGCCCGTCACGGGTGCCACCGAGCCGTGCGAGGTCTCCTTCGACTTCGCCAACGTCGTCACGCGGGTGCACGAGGACCCACGCGTCACCCTGCCGTACACGCCCGAGCAGTGGGAGCGGATCGACGCGGTCGGCCGGGCGGTCGACGAGCGCCTAGTGGCCGGCGACGTGCGCCTCACCGAGGGCGGCGAGCCCACGTTCGTCTCGGTCGACGACATGGACGCGGTCGAGTGGACCACCGGCGCCGACGGCGACGACAAGCGGGCCAAGGCGTGGGAGCTCACCGGCCGCCTGGCCGAGGCGTTCGCCCCCGGCGGGCTGGTTCACGCCGGCCAGGGCAAGTGGTACCCCGGAGAGCCGTTGCCGCGATGGCAGCTCGGCGTGCACTGGCGCACCGACGGCGAGCCGCTGTGGTCGCACCCCGAGCTCTTCGCCGACCCGTTCGAGCCCGGCACCTCGACCCGGGCCGACGCCGAGGCGTTGGCCCGGCGCCTGGCCACCCGCCTCGGCCTGCCCGACGGGGTGATCCACCCCGCCTACGAGGATCCGCTCCTGGCGGTGCTGGCCGAGGTCCGCACCCCTGCCGGCGCGCCCCCCGAGGTCGACCTCGACCCGACCGACGCCGGCCTCGCCTCGGAGGCCGGCCGGGCCGCGGCGGTGGCCGCGCTCGACGCAACCGTCGCCGAGCCGACCGCGTGGGTGATGCCCCTGCACCGCCTCCGCACGGGCGGCGGCCGCTGGGCCACCAGCCGCTGGACGCTGCGCCGGGGCCGCCTGGTGCTGGTGCCCGGCGACTCACCGGCCGGCCTCCGTCTCCCGCTCGACTCCCTGACCTGGACCCCCACCCCGCCCGCCC
>CAMFLJ010000130.1 GCA_945957335.1 uncultured Actinomycetes bacterium
GATCAGGCCCATCTGCACGGCGCCGAGCACGTCCTCGAGCTCGCGCTCGCCGCTGTAGCGCTCGTCGCCGAGCCAGGTGTCCTCGGGGCCCCAGAACACCTCGTCGGGCTCGAACACGTCGTCGCGCCCGAAGCTGAACCCGAAGGTGTCGAAGCCCATGTCCTCGAGGGCGACGTTGCCGGCGAGGACGATGAGGTCGGCCCACGACACCGCGTCGCCGTGCTTCTGCTTGACCGGCCACAGCAGGCGGCGGGCCTTGTCGAGGTTGGCGTTGTCCGGCCAGCTGTTGAGCGGCGCGAAGCGCTGGAGGCCGGCACCGGCGCCACCGCGCCCGTCGCCGATGCGGTACGTGCCGGCCGCGTGCCACGCCATGCGGATGAACAGCGGGCCGTAGTGGCCGTAGTCGGCGGGCCACCAGTCCTGAGAGGTGTGCATCACCTCGACGAGGTCGCGCTTCAGCTCGTCGACGTCGACCCCGGCCAAGGCGTCGGCGTACCGGAAGCCGTCACCGCGCGGGTCGGGCCGGCGCTCGTGCGGGCGCAGCACCGAGAGGTCGAGCTGCTCGGGCCACCAGTCCCGGTTCGAGCGGGGCCTGTGGGCCTCCGGCTCGGGGGCGGGGATGACGGGGTTCTCGCTCTCGGACACGACGTGCCTCCCTCGGGTCGGCCCGTGGCTCGGCACCACGGGCTCCGTGTCGCCCGGGCGATGGGCCCGAGTGACCGTTCGCGGAAGGTAACGACGTCGCGCCGCGGGTGTTCCGTCGGGGCGATCGTTTGTCGCTACCGCGCCGATCGACCGTCCGGATCGTCCCGGTGGGGACCGCCCGCGGTGTCGAGGCGGACCGCCAGGACGCAGATGTCGTCGAAGCGGTCGGGCGGCGCGAGGGCGGTGTCGAGGAGGGCGTCGACGAGCGCGTCGGGCTCGAGCAGCGCGCCCTCACCGGCCGCGGCCGCCAGCCGCTCCAACCCCGCGTCGATCGGCTCGTCGCGGCGCTCCACCAGGCCGTCGGTGAAGAGCACGACGGTGTCGCCCGGGTCGAGCTGCACCTGGAGCTCGCCGTAGGCCGTGCCGGTGACGGCCCCGAGCGGTGGGCCCGGGCGCCCCCACAGCAGCTCGGCCCGGCCGTCGGCGCGCACGTGCACCGGAGGGAGGTGGCCGGCGAGGGCGAGCACCAGCCGCGACGACGTCGTGTCGAGCGACGCCAACGCCAGGGTGGCGACCTCGCCCGGCATGGTGGCCAGCAGCAGCCGGTTCAGCCGGTCGAGCACCGCACCGGGGCCGTGCCCCTCCACCAGCCACCCGCGCCCGGCGCTGCGGAGCTGCCCCATCGTCTCCACCGCGTCGATCCCGTGGCCGGCGACGTCGCCCACCGCCAGGTGGACGACCTCGGTGCCGGCATCGGCGAGGTGCAGAACGTCGAACCAGTCGCCGCCGACCCGCACCTCGCCCGCCGCGGCCCGGTAGGTGGCGCTGAGCCCCAGGCCGGGCACGTCGGGCAGCGTACGGGGCAGCAGCCCCTGCTGCAGGACCTCGATGGTGCTCTGCTGGCGCTCGACCTGGGTGCGCAGCGACTCCTCGACGAGCGCCCGCATCCGGTTCCGCTCGGTGACGTCGCGCACGAGCACGCCGATGCGGGGCGGTGCGCCCTCGGCGTCGGCCACGACCGGGTAGCAGCTCACCAGGGCCTCGATCCGGCGGCCCTGCCAGTTCTCGGTGGCGACCTCGAAGTCGAGCAGCGGCGAGCCGGTCGCCGGCAGCGACCGCACGAGCGGCCCGATCCGGTCGGTGATGTCGGGCCACAGGTCGGCCATGTGCAGGCCGAGGTGGGCCTCGAGCGGGAACCCGTCGAGCTCGGCCAGCGCCTCGTTGACCCGCAGCACCCGCAGGTCGAGGTCGAGCAGGGCGAAGCCCACCGGGGCGCGGCGCAGGACGGTGTCGAGCAGCGAGGCGGTGAGCGCGAGCTCGCGCTCGGCGTCCCGGGGCGAGCTCCGTTCGGCCATCGGGGCGGACCCTAGGTGGATCGCGCCCCCGGGGGGCCGTGCCCCGGGGGAGTGACCGAAGCGTCACGGAAATGGCACGAAAGTGACCTCCATCGACCCCGCGACCTCCCTAGAGTCTCCGAGGGCCCTGGGCGGGGGCCTCTTCTGTCGATGACCATCACGAGCCCTCCCCCCACCGCGCCCCCGACGCCCTCCGCGACCCCGAAGGTCGGCTACATGCCGGCCCTCGACGGGCTGCGCGCGCTCGCCGTGCTGGTCGTGGTGCTCTACCACGGCGAGGTGTCGTCGCTGCCCGGCGGGTTCCTGGGCGTCGAGGTCTTCTTCGTCATCAGCGGCTACCTCATCACCGCCCTGCTGGTGGCCGAGCGGACCAGCACCGGCGGCACCGCCTACCTGCACTTCTGGGCCCGGCGCGCCCGGCGCCTGCTGCCCGCGCTCTTCGCCCTGGCGGCGGTGGTGGGCACGTGGTGGCTGGTGTTCCACCACGACGAGGTGGCCACGATCCGCGGCGACATCGCGGGGGCGCTCACCTACGTCACGAACTGGTACCAGATCGTGGTGCGCCAGTCGTACTTCGAGGCGATGGGCCGCCCGTCGCCGCTGCGCCACCTGTGGTCGCTCGCCGTGGAGGAGCAGTTCTACCTGATCTGGCCGGTGGCCCTCGCCGGCATCTGGCGCCTGACCGGCGGCCGCCGGTCGCGCATGGCCTGGATCACGCTGGCCCTGGCCGCGGCCTCGGCCGTGCTGGCCATGTCGCTCTACCACCCGGGCGCCGATCCGTCGCGGGTGTACTACGGCACCGACACCCGGGCCGCCGGCGTGCTGCTCGGCGCCCTGCTCGCCATCGTCGTCCCGCCCTGGCGGATGCGGGCCTCGATCCCCCGCGGCGGCTCGCGGGCGCTGGACGTGATCGGGCTGGTCGGCATCGGCGGCATCATCGTGATGGTCCTCCGCGTCAGCGAGCTCGAGCCCTTCGTCTACCAGGGCGGTTTCGTGGTGCTCGACGTGCTCACCGTCGCCGCCATCCTCGCCCTCGTGCACCCGTGCACCACCGTGTGGGCCCGCATCTTCTCGTGGAAGCCGTTGCTCTGGATCGGCCGGCGCTCCTACGGCATCTACCTGTGGCACTGGCCGGTGTTCGTGCTCACCCGGCCCGGGGTCGACATCGGGCTCACCGGCTTCCCGTTGCTCGTGCTGCGCCTGGCCCTCACCTTCGGCATCGCCGAGCTGTCGTACCGCTACGTCGAGATGCCCGTGCGCAACGGCGCCCTCGGCCGCTGGTGGGCCCGCCGCAACGAGCCCACCGGTCGCCTCACCCCGTCGACCCGCCGGGCCATCGGCGTGGGCACCCTCGCCGCGGTGTCGGTCCTGGCCCTGCTGCTCGTCACCGCCCCTCGGGTCGACAAGCTCGAGGGCGTCGACCTGGCCGGGGTCAGCACCGACGACCTCGGCAACCTGCTCGACGAGACCACCACACCGCCGAGCACCGAGCCGGCCACCACGACCACCACCCTCGACGCCACGGCCACCACCGTCCCGCTGGTCACCACCACCACCGCACCGCCCCTCCCCCAGCCCGGCTCGTCGACCATCGCCATCGGCGACTCGGTGCTGCTCGGGGCCCGCAGCGCGGTGCGCGCCGCGCTGCCCGGCATCACCGTCAACGCCGAGGTCGGCCGGCAGTTCAACGTGCTGCCGTGGCTCGTCCCCCAGCTGTCCCAGGCCGGCGCCCTGCGCCCCAACGTCGTGCTGCACCTCGGCACCAACGGGCCGCCCACCAACTCCGATCTCGCCAAGGTGCTCGACGAGCTGGCCGGGGTGAACCGGGTCGTGCTGGTGAACACCAGCGTCGAGCGCTCGTGGCAGGACGAGACCAACAGCCGGATCGCGGCGGCCGCGGCGGGCCGGCCCAACGTGGTCGTGGCCGACTGGTACGCCGCCTCGGCCGGACACCCCGAGTACTTCGTCTCCGACGGCGTGCACCTCACCAAGGAGGGCGGCGCCGCCTACGCCGCCATGATCGCCGCCGCCCTGCGCTGACCGCGGCGACCCGTCGGACCGACGGGTCGCACCCACCTCGCGGGGGCGTGAGAACCTCTGGCGACCGCGGACGCGAGGGGGCGACGGGCATGGGACGTCTGGACGGGCGGGTGGCGATCGTGACCGGCGCGGGTGGGGGCATCGGCCGCGAGCACGCGCTGCTGCTCGGGCGCGAAGGCGCGGCCGTGGTGGTCGACGACATCGGCACCCGCACCGGCGCCGACGCCGAGGCGGTGGCCGCGCAGATCCGCGACGCCGGCGGGGCCGCGGTGGCCACCACCGCGTCGGCCACGTGGGACGGCGCCGCCGAGATCGTGGGCACCGCCGTCGACGCGTTCGGCCGGGTCGACATCGTGGTCAACAACGCCACCGCCGGGCGCAACGACGACCTGTGGGACTACTCCCGCGAGGAGTGGGACCTCACGATGGAGGTCAACCTCACCGGCTACTACGCGCTCATGCGCGAGGCCGTGCCCCACATGGCCCGCCAGGGCGGGGGCGCCATCGTGAACACCAGCTCGGCGTCGGGCTTCGGGCACCCCTCCCACGGCGCCTACGCGGCGGCCAAGGAGGGCCTGATCGGGCTGACCCGCACCGCGGCGATGGAGCTCGGGCGCTTCGGCATCCGCACCAACGCCATCCGCCCGGTGGCGCTCACCGTGCAGGTCGCCGAGTACCACGAGCACTCCGCCCGCTGGCGCCGGCTGATGGACCTCACGATGGGCACCGGCACCACGCAGATGGACCCCGATGCCGTCTCCCCGGCCAAGGTCGCGCCGTTCGTCGTGTGGCTCTGCACCGACGCCGCCGCCGGCGTGAACGGGTGCACGTTCGCGGTGTGGGGCGACAAGGTCTCGCTGCTGGCCGAGCCCCGCCCGAAGGCCACGATCGAGCAGGCCGGCGGCTGGACGCTCGACGACCTCGACCGGGTGGCGCCCGACGAGCTGGTGCCGGGCCTGCGCAACCGCTGGACGCTGGCCGACAACCCCGACCTCCAGGAGTTCCCCGACGCCTGAAGGCGACCGCCTCGCTAGGGTGCGCGGCGGGCGGCCCGTCGGCCGCGCGACTCCCGGGGGGGACCATGACCGACGTCGCCGCACCGCCGCTCCGGCTGGCCGATCCCGACACCTTCGCCGAGGGCGTGCCCCACGACGCCATCGCCGACCTGCGACGGCGCGAGCGCGTGGCCTGGCAGGAGATGGACGGCGAGCCCGGCCTCTGGGCCGTGCTCACCCACGCCGGCGTGCAGGCCGCGTCGCAGGACCCGGCCACGTTCTCGTCGCACCTCGGAGGCGTGCTGCTCGAGGACGCCGACGCCGAGAGCCTCGAGCAGTCCCGCGACATGCTCCTGGGGATGGACCCGCCGCGGCACGGCGCGTACCGCCAGCCGCTGTCGCCGAGCTTCAAGCGCAGCGTGGTGGCGGGGCTGGAGGGCCAGGTGCGGGAGATCTGCCGCGAGATCATGGCCGAGGCCGGCGAGCGCGGCCCGGAGGTCGAGCTGGTCCACGGGATCAGCGGCGTCCTGCCCTCGCGGGTGATCGGCACGCTGATGGGCCTCCCCGAGGTCGACTGGGCCCGCATCCACCTGCTGAGCGAGCAGATGCTCGCCACCCAGGATCCCGAGGCCAGCTACGACGCCGGCCGGGGCGCCATGGCCGAGATGGCCGGCTACGCCATGGCCTTCGCCGCCGACCGGCGCTCCGGGCCGCTCCGGGGTGACGTCACCGATGTGCTGCTCGGCAGCGAGTTCGACGGGCGGATGATGACCGACCTCGACTTCGCCCGCTTCTTCGTGCAGCTGGTCGCGGCGGGCAACGACACCACCAAGACCCTCACCTCGTCCGGCGTGGTGGCCCTCCTGCAGCACCCCGAGCAGATGGCGCTGGTGCGCGAGCGGCCCGAGCTGCGGGGCGCGGCGGTGGAGGAGATGCTGCGGTGGGCCAACCCGGTCCACTACATGCGGCGCACCGCCACCCGCGACACGGTGCTGGAGGGGGTCGAGATCGCGGCCGGCGACAAGGTGGCGCTCTACTACACCGCCGCGAACCGAGATGAAGCCGTGTTCGCCGACCCCGACGCCTTCGACGTCACCCGCGACCCGAACCGGCACCTCTCGTTCGGCATCGCCGAGCACTTCTGCCTCGGCGCCCACCTGGCCCGGCTCGAGGCCCGGCTGTTCTTCGACGCGCTGCTCGAGGCGTTCGAGCGGATCGAACCGGCCGGCGAGCCCGTCCGGCTCCGCTCCAACCTCGTGAACGGCTACCGCCTGGTGCCGGTGCACCTCGGTTGACGCCCGGGTGGTCGGCCGTCCGTCGGGCGGCGCTCAGCCCTCCACGTCGAACCGGTAGACGTTCGTGTCGCGGGGCACGAAGCCGATGCGCTTGTAGAGCCGGTTGGCGGCCTCCCGCTTGGGGCGCGAGGTGAGGTCGACGGTGCGGGCGCCGAGAGCCCGGGCCCGGTCGAGCGCACCGAGGTTGAGGGTCTCGCCGACCCCCCGGCCGCGGGCGGCCTCGTCGACCACGACGTCCTCGATCCATGCCCGCACGCCCGTGGGGATGCGGAACCACACCAGGGTGAGGGTGCCCAGGATCGTGCCGTCGTCGCCGTCGACCGCGAGCAGCAGGATGCTCGCCTCCGAGCGCACGATGGCGTCGAGCTCGTCGGACGAGGGCGGCGGGTTCGACGACGACAGCTGGGGCACCAGGCGCTCGAACGCGGCGACCAGCTCGGGCGTGACCTCGGTGGCCTCGACGACCTCGACACTCGACATCGGCCCAGCGTAGGCAGCCCCGGTGCGGGCCTCGGACCCGGCCGCTCCCGCCCTGCGCCGCCGGTACCCTGGGGCCGATGCCGGACCCTTCGGGCGAGAGCCTCCCCCACCTGCGCTGGTCGGCCCAGCCCGACCTCCCCGACGGGCCGATCCTCGTCGCCGCGTTCGGTGGGTGGAACGACGCCGGCGACGCCGCCACCACGGCCGTCGACCACCTCGAGGAGCAGTGGGGGTCGCAGCCGTTCGTCGACATCGACCCCGAGGACTTCTTCGACTTCACCTCGACCCGTCCCGAGGTCCGCATCGACATCGACGGCCGACGCCGCATCGAGTGGCCGGCCAACGTCTTCCGGGCCGCGACCACCTCCGAGGGCCTCGGCGTGGTCACCCTCTCGGGCGTCGAGCCCCAGCTGCGCTGGCGCACCTTCTGCGACCACGTGCTCGGCGTGGCCGTCGCCGTCGGTGCCCGCACGGTGGTCACCCTCGGGGCGCTGCTGGCCGAGGTGCCGCACTCCCGCCCGGTGTCGATCTTCGGCACGGCCTACGACGCCGACGACGCCGACGCCCTCGACCTGCTGCCGTCGCGCTACGAGGGGCCCACCGGCATCACCGGCGTGCTCCACTCGTCGTGCCACGACCTCGGCATCCGCTCGGCCGCGTTCTGGGCGGCGGTGCCCACCTACGTGCCGTCGGCCCCCTCCCCCAAGGCGGCGCTGGCGCTCGCCCAGCGGGTCAGCCTCATGCTCGGCACCACGCTCGACTTCACCGAGCTGAAGTTCGCCACCGACGCCTACGAGCACCAGGTCAGCGAGCTCGTGGCCGAGGACGACGAGACCACCGAGTACGTCGCCCACCTCGAGCACCGCTACGACGAGGAGCCCGACAGCTTCACCGACGGCGAGAGCCTCGTCGACGAGGTCGAGCGCTTCCTCCGCGACCAGGACTGACCGGCCCCTGCCCGACGGGCGTCAGACGTCGTGGATGGTGCGCCAGGTCGGTGAGCGGGGCACGTCGTAGACGACCTCGACCGCCTCGCCGGCCAGGGCGGCCCGGGCGAAGGCCCCCCACTGCTCGACGCCCACGGTCATCGGTGGCAGGTCGTCGAGGGAGAACCAGCCCACGTCGGCCGTCTCGAGCGGGTGCGCCTTCAGCTCGCCACCCGTGGCCCGGCAGTGGAACACCACCGAGTAGAGCGGGATGCGGGTGAAGCCCTGGCGCAGGCCGTCGATCACGGCGAGGAGCTGCACGACCTCGCACTCGATGCCCGTCTCCTCCTCGACCTCCTTCACCGCCACCTCGGAGGCCGAGTAGCCGACGTCGGCCCACCCCGTGGGGTAGAGCCACACCCCCGAGTCGGAGCGCTGGACCAGGAGGATCTCGCCGGCGTCGTTGCCGACCACCGCGCCCACCGCCACCTTGGGCGTCTGGTAGCCGGGCACGCCGTGACCGACCGACTTCATCCACTCCGACACGAGCGACTCGGCGTCGTAGGTGCTGCCCGCCGCCACGCGCATGTCGGCGGCCACGGCCAGGACCTCCTCGAAGCGCTCGCGCTCGTAGAGGTTCTCGGTGAAGCCCAGCCCGGTGCGGGCGATGCCGGCGAGGGCCTCGCTCCAGCGGACGAGGTCCTGCGCGGTCACCGGCTCGTCGGTCTCGCTCACGGCGCCGACGCTACCGGCCCGCGGCGGGTGGTCAACGGGCGTCGGGCCCCTCGAGGGCGAACATGAGGGCCCGGCGGATCTCGTCGAGGTACTCGGAGTCGGTGACCTTCAGCCCCGCCTGGTCGCGCACGTAGAACGAGTCGACGGCGTCGCTGGAGATGGTCTGGACCTTGGCCGAGGTGATGTCGAGGTCGAGCTCGTGCAGCGCCCGGGTGATCCGCCACAGCACGCCCATGGAGTCGGGCGCCCGCACCTCGAGCACGGTGTCGGTGTGCGAGAGCTCGTTGTCGACGATGACCTCGGGGTGGGTGACCAGACCGGGGAGGCGGCGGGGCCGGCGGTAAACCCTGCGCCGCTCGGCGAGTCGGGCCTCGAGGGCCAGGCGGCCGTCGAGCACCTTCTCGAGGTCGCGGATCACGCGGTCCCAGCGCACCTCGTCGCCGAAGTTGTTCTGCACGCGGAACTGCTCGATGGCCATGCCCTCGTCGGAGTGGCCGGCGGCCTCGAGCACGGTGAGGCCGTTCAGCGAGATCACGCCCGCCACCCGTGAGAACAGGCCGGGGCGGTCGGGTGACACGACGACGAGCTGGTCGTCGGTGCCCTCGATGATGCGGCGGCGCTGGGCCATGAGGTCGCGCTGGGCGGCGGTGGGGAACCCGTCGCCGGTGGCCTCGTCGACCTCGCCGCCCGAGATGATGTGGGCCACGCGGGCCACGAGCACGCCGACGAGCTCCTGCTTCCAGCTGCCCCACGCCGCGGTGCCGGTGGCGATCGAGTCGGCCTCGGTGAGGGCGTCGAGCAGGCGCAGGGTGGTGAGGTCGCCGACCTGGTCGGCCACGTGCTGCAGGGTGCCCTCGTCGGAGAGGTCGCGGCGGGTGGCCACGTCGGGCAGCAGCAGGTGGTGGCGGCACATCTGCTGGAGGGTGGCGGTGTCGCCCTCGCCGAAGCCCATCCGGGGGCCGATGTCGGCGATCATCTCGATGCCGACGTCGGTGTGGTCGCCGGGGCGTCCCTTGCCGACGTCGTGCAGCAGCGTGCCGACCACCAGCAGGTCGGGACGGTCGACCCGGTCGACGAGGGTGGCGGCGTTGGCGGCGGCCTCGGACAG
>CAMFLJ010000131.1 GCA_945957335.1 uncultured Actinomycetes bacterium
GGTTCGAGCAGGTCCGACGGGGGTGGGAGCACCCGGCGGGCGTCTGGCCGTCCGCGCCTGCGGACGATGGTGGTGACTGTAGTGAGCGTCCTGGTCGCGCTCACGGCCCTCGGGGTCGCGCCGGCGTCGGCCCACGGCAACGACGGCGATCGAGGTGGTCGGGGCGACCACGGTGGTGGGAGGTGCCGGTCCACCGCGGTCGGCGGCGACCAGACCATCACCGTCGACGGCGCGTCCGTGCTCGTGCACCTGCCGGCGGGCTACGACCGCGACCGGGTGCCCCTCGTGCTCGACCTCCACGGGTCGAGCTCGTCGGGTGCGGGCCAGATGGCCGGCGACGGCATCAGGGCGCTCTCCGACCGGGAGGGCTTCGCGGTGGTGGCCCCCGACGGGGCCGTGCCGTTCAACCCCGCGCCGGGGTTCTCCGGCTTCGCCTGGAACATCCCCGGCGTGCCGCTGGTGGGCACCACGGTGTACCCGCCCGCCGGCACCCGTGACGACGTGCGGTTCCTGTCCCACGTCATCGACGGGGTGTCCTCGCTCGCCTGCATCGATGCCAGCCGCGTCTACGCCACCGGCGTGTCCGGCGGCGGCCGCATGGCCTCGCAGCTGGCCTGCGACCTGCCCGACCGCATCGCCGCCATCGCGCCGATCTCGGGCGTCCGGTTCCCGCTGGCCGCCGACACCCCGCCGCACACGGTCACGTGCTCGCCGGGTCGGGCCGTGCCGGTGATCGCCATCCACGGCGTGTGGGACCCGGTGAACGCCTTCGCCGACACCCCGCCGGCGGAGGCGGCGACGCTGCCGGCCAAGATCAACCCGCCGGTTCCGGGCTCGTCGTGGACCTACTCGGCGCAGACGGCCGTGCAGCGCTGGGCGGCCAACAACGGTTGCCGTCCCACGCCGAAGGTGCGGGCCGAGACCCCGAACATCGACGTCGTCAGCTATCGCGGCTGCCGGGCCGACGGTGACGTCGTGCTGTACGAGGTGAAGAACAGCGGCCACGCGTCGCCGGGGCACGGCAACCCGGCTCTCGACTTCCTGCTGAACCCGACCAACAACGAGGTCGACGGCACGGTGGTGGCGTGGCAGTTCCTCGAGGCGCATCGCCTCAAGTAGCCGAGGTGCCGGCGGGGTGGCTCCGGAGGCGGAGCCGCCCCGTCAGGCGCCGGCGCGCTGGAGCTCTCGCAGCTCGCGGTAGCCGATGAGGGTGACGCCGGAGCGCTCGAGCATGGCCCGGGTCTGCGAGTCGTGGCACACCACGTGGAGGTCGTCGACCCGCGCCGCCCAGTCGGGGGTGAGGGCCCGCAGCTCGGGGGTGTCGGCCGCGGGGTGCACGTAGAGCTCGGTCACGCCCGGGGCCAGGTCGAACAGCGCCTTCTCGATGTGGCGACGGCTGCCCACGCCGTTCACGTAGACGAAGTGGTCGGGGAAGACCACGCCCTCCTCGGCAGCCAGGCGACGGAACGGGAACCCGATGGTGCGCTCGGTGGAGGCACCCGAGAGCCGGACCGGCAGGCCGAACTCGACTGCCATGTCGAGGTAGACGTCGAAGAACTCGGGGCGCAGCTGCAGGGCGCCCATGTGCGAGTCGAGGTGGCTGACGTCGAAGCCCCAGAGGATCGCCCGCTCGATCTGGGCCCGGCACTCGCGCCGGACCTCGTCGAGGTCGGCGTGGTCCCACAGGTCCTCGAGGGTGCGCGGGAACCCGCCGTCGCCGTCGAGGAGCGAGGGCGAGTGGGTGGAAGGCCCCCAGCGGTAGCGCTCGAGCTCGGCGTTGAGGGTGAGGTGCACCCCGATGTCCTCGCCCATGTAGGAGGCGGCGGCCTCGCGGGCCCAGGGGCACGGCACCATCAGCGTGGCGCTGGTGGCCACGCCCTGGCGCAGGGCCTCGTAGGTGCCCGAGTTCGACGCCTGTGACAGGCCGAGGTCGTCGCAGTTGAGGATGACCAACCGGGCGTCGGGAGCGTGGCCCAGGCGTTCGGCGAGCGTCGTCACGCCCGGAACCGTACCGCCCACTGCCCGGCATGCGGCTCAGGCGGGGCGTCCGGGGCCTCCGCAGGCCTGCCACAGCCCCCGTTGCTCGCGCCGCGCCTCGGCCACGGCGGCGCTCAGCTCGGCGGTGTGGGCGACGTTGGGTGGATAGGTGAGCAGGTCGGCGTAGCCCCCGCGCGCGAGGTCGAGGTTGACGAACACGCCGTCGGATGCCCGGTACACGTAGGCGAGCAGCCGGTCGTAGCGGTCCCGCCGCTCGACGTCGGGCTCGAGGCGCACCTCGGTGCCCGGTGGCAGCAGCTCCGCGCTGTGGGCGCTGGCCTCGGCGCCGAAGCACTGCACCGGCTTGCGGGGATCCTTCGTCTCGGGCGTGTCGATGCCGAGCAGCCGCACCTTCTCCGTGCGGCCCTTGAGCTCGACCTCGATGGTGTCGCCGTCGACGACCTTCGCCACCGCCACCGTGGCGCTCGCTGGAGACGAGGGCGGGTTCCCGGTGCCGCAGTCCCAGCAGCGGCCGTCGTTGCGGAGCTCGTCGACGAGCCAGATCGAGCCACCGACGAGGGCGGCGCCGACGAGCAGCGCGAGGCCGACGACCGTGGCGGTGATCACCCGGCGCTCGCCGCGTGTGAGTGGGACCTTCGACATCTGCGTTGCTCCTCGGTGGGGCCATCCGGTGGTCGCGGGTGCGACGAGGGGGACGGCTGCCGGAGCAGCGAGACGGGACGCACCCTAGCGAGGGGGTGCGACAGCGCGGAAGGGCCCCGGCGCTCGGCCGGGGCCCTCGGAGGTCCGGTCGGCCGGGTGGCCGCCGCGGCTCAGATGCGCTCGATGAGCGTGCCGGTGCCCAGGCCGCCACCGCAGCACATCGAGACGATGGCCCTGTTGCCACCGCTGCGCTGCAGCTCGTGCACGGCCTTGGTGATCAGGATCGAGCCGGTGCCGCCGAGCGGGTGGCCCAGGGCGATGGCGCCGCCGTTGGGGTTGGTGCGCTCGAGGTCGGCGCCGGTCTCCTTGGCCCACGCGAGCACGACCGAGGCGAAGGCCTCGTTGATCTCGAACACGTCGATGTCGTCGATGGTGAGGTCGTTGCGGGCGAGCAGGTGCTTGGTGGCGTCGATGGGGCCGGTGAGCATGAGCACCGGGTCGACGCCGACGAGGCAGGTGTCGACGATGCGGGCGATCGGGGTGGCGCCGAGCTCCGCGGCCTTCGCGGCGGTCATCATCAGCACGGCCGCGGCGCCGTCGGAGATCTGCGAGGAGGTGCCGGCGGTGTGCACGCCGTCGTCGCCGACGACGGGCTTGAGGTTGGCGAGCGACTCGGGGGTGGTGTCGCGCAGGCCCTCGTCGCGGGCCACGAGGTGGGTGGTGCCGGTGGGCTTGCCGTCGTCGCCGAGGTCGGGGGCGTCGACGGGCACGACCTGGGTGCCGAAGCGGTCCTCGGCCCAGGCCTGGGCACCCCGGGCCTGGGAGGCGGCGCCGAAGGCGTCGGTGTCGGCGCGGGTCACGCCCCACTTCTTGGCGATGCGCTCGGCGCCCTCGAACTGGCTCGTGTACTCGTAGCGGGGGAAGTAGGTGCGCGGCACCGGCACGCCGAGGTCGAGGGGGCGGGCGACGTTCGAGCCGATCGGCACCCGGCTCATGTTCTCGACGCCGCAGGCCACGGCCACGTCGATGACGCCCGAGGCGACGAGCGCGTAGGCGACGTCGGCCGCCTGCTGGCTCGAGCCGCACTGGGCGTCGATGGTGCTGGCGGCCACCTCGAGGGGCAGGCCGGCGGCGAGCCAGGCCGTGCGGGTGACGTTGAACGCCTGCATGCCGATCTGGTCGACGCAGCCGCCCACGACCTGGCCGACCTCGGCCGGATCGACGCCGGTGCGCTCGAACAGCGCCGCCAGGGGCACGCCGAGCAGATCGGCGGAGTGCATGGTGGACAGGCCGCCGTTGCGGCGCCCCACGGGCGTCCGGACGGCATCGACGATCACGACGTCATTCACAGCGGAGTCACGCATGGGGCGAGCCTAGGCCCGGCGGTGCCGGACGCCCCAGAAGCTGACGGGGTGTCAGGCGGCGGTGGTGTGGTGGTCGGCGGGGAGGGGCCGGCGGGCGTTGCGGAGCGCCTCGCGGGCCTGGGAGATGCCGACCTTGCCCCGCGCTCGGGCGGTGTCGTCGATGCGCCACTGGGCGGGCGCCTCGGCAGGATCGGCGCCCGAGGTGGGGTCGTCGGCCACGGCGGCCGGGCGGGGGATGAGTCGCAGCTGTGGGTCCATGGGTCCAGTCTCCCCAGGGGGTGTGACAGTGCTTCCAGCAGGGGCAACACCGTGCCCCTGGAACACCTTCCCGGGGCTGGCCCTACGATGCGCCGCCGTGGACGCACGCCAGTGGCTGGGGCTCCAGCCGACCCACAACCCGATGCGCTGGTACCTGCCGGTCACCCCCGGCATCTGCAGCGGCCTGGGCACCCTCTTCGGCGGATGCGGCCTGGGTGCCTCGATCGACGTGCTCGAGCGGGTCACCGGCCGGCCCGTGGTGTGGGCGTGCGCCCAGTACCTCAACTACACGCGGCCGCCGTCGGTGGTCGACCTCGACGTGCACATCGGAGCCGAGGGCCGCACGACCACCCAGGCCCGGGTCCTGGGGTCGGTGGGGGCCACCGAGATCTTCACGGTGAACGCCGCGCTCGGCAGCCGCGACCTGCCCGAGGCCGCCGGCCAGTGGATCTCGCCGCCCGACGTGCCCGGCCCCGACGAGTGCCCTCCCCGCGAGCTGCGCTTCGACGTGGGCGACACCATCGCCAGCCGCCTCGAGCAGCGCATGGCCATCGAGGCGCCGGGCACGGGCCACACCGCGGTCTGGACCCGCATGCCCGACCTGCTCGAGGTCTCGGCCGCGTCCCTCGCCGTGCTGGGCGACTACGTGCCGATGGGGCTCGGCCAGGCGGTCCCCACCGAGATCAACTCGAACAGCCTCGACAACACCCTGCGCGTCGCCGACCTCGTGCAGACCGACTGGGTGCTCGTCGACATCCGCATCGAGGCCGTCGCCCGAGGGTTCGGGCACGGCCACCTCTACCTGTGGGCACAGGACGGCACGCTGCTCGGCACCGCCAGCCAGTCGGCCATGGTCCGCCCGTGGAAATGGGAGAAGTGATGGCTCCGCACACCGGCTTCGGGATCACCATCCCCTTCGACAAGGTGCCGCTGCACGAGCAGCGCGAGTGGATCGAGGAGCTGCCCGGCCTCGGCTACACCGACGTGTGGTCGATGGAGGCCGACGGCACCGACGCCTTCACGCCCCTGGCCCTCACGTCGGTGTGGGCGCCGCAGCTGCGCCTCGGCACCGCCATCGTGCCGGCCTACACCCGCGGACCGGCCCTGATCGCCCAGAGCGTCGGCACCCTCGCCCAGGCCGCGCCCGGCCGCTTCGTCCTGGGCCTCGGCGCCTCGTCGAACATCATCGTCGAGCGCTGGAACGGCATGGAGTTCGACGAGCCCTACAAGCGGGTGCGCGACGTCGTGCGCTTCCTCCGCCTGGCCCTCACCGGCGAGAAGGTCACCGAGGAGTTCGACACGTTCTCGATCCGGGGCTTCCGCCTGGGCGCGGGCGCGGTGCCCCAGCAGCCCGTGCCGATCCTGGTCGCGGCGCTGCGCGAGGGCATGCTGCGCCTCGCCGGCCGCGAGGGCGACGGCGCCATCGTCAACTGGCTCAGCGCCGACGACGTCGCCACCGTCGCCCCGATCGTGCACTCGCAGGGCCCGGACAAGGAGATCGTCGCCCGCATCTTCGTGGCGCCCTCCGAGGACACCGACACCGTGCGGGCCCAGGCCCGCTTCGCCATCGCCGCCTACGTGAACGTGCCGGTCTACAAGGCGTTCCACCAGTGGCTCGGCCGCGGCGACGTGCTGGGCCCCGTGTGGGAGGCGTGGGACGCGGGCGACCGCGCCGCCGCCCTCCAGGCCATCCCCGACGAGGTCGTCGACGACCTCGTGGTGCACGGCTCCTACGAGCAGTGCCGGGCCCACGTGCAGCGCTACGTCGACAACGGCGTCACCACGCCGGCCATGGCCATCCTGCCGCTGGCCGACGTGAACGTGCGCGAGGCCGTGCGCGAGCTCGCGCCCCGCTGAGCCGGCGGACCGGCGGGACCGTCAGGCGCCGCCGCTGGCCATCGGGCTCGGCGCCTGCGAGGTCGTGTATTGCGCGTTCTCGCGGATGCGCACGATGGCGTCGGAGTCGCTGCCCCGGCTCCTGCGGCTCCGGTGGTCGGCGGGCCCGAAGCCCGTGTACATGACGATGCGCTCGTCGAGGGTGGGGGGCTGCGCCTCGTGGAGGGTGCACGAGAGGTGCACGGTGAGGTCGCCCTTCCGGGTCGGGAGCGGCAGGGCCGGGAGCCACGCCGCGTCGGTGCCGGCGACGCTCGACGGCATGGCCAGGCGGTGCGAGCCGGGCACGACGCGGAGCTGTCCCCGGCCTTCGCCGCCGTCGGTCACCGAGATGCCCACGGTGGTGTCGCAGCACCCGTAGGCGTGGCGTCCGAGGTTGCAGTCGCGGTGCCACGGCACGTCGCTGATCCCCTTGGTCACGGCCAGGGGCTTGACCAGGGCCTCGATGGCGTTGCCCTCGAGCGGTCGGGGGACGAGCGCGTCGGTGCCCTGGAGGGTGACCCGCAGCTGGTCCCACCGGTCGCCGGTGAGCACGCCGAGGGTGGTGGGGGAGTGCTCGTGGAAGCGCTGGAGGCGCACGCAGCGCTCGGTGCCGTCGACGGTGGTCGCCCACCACGAGTTGCCGTCGCCGGGTGAGTAGCTCGGAAGCGCCCGCTCGACGTCGGTGGCGATGGTGTCCATGTCGTCGCCGTCGAGCCAGCCCGCGAGGTGGAGGAAGCCGGCCTCGCGAAGGAAGTGGTTGGCCTCCTCGGGGTCGTCGTCGGGGGTGAACGCCCGGTGCAGGTCGAGGGGTGCGCCGTCGCGGTCGACGAAGGTGAGCTCGCCCACGACCGGCCAACCCTCGAGCAGCGCCAGCCACGCCGCGTCCCAGACCATCAGGTCGTCGTAGAAGCGGGCACCGGTGCGCAGGAGCCCGCCGATGAAGAGGCAGCACAGCGACTGCTGCTGCTGGGCGAACGAGGAGAAGAGCTCCGGGGTGAGGTCGACGATCACGGCGCCGTCGGCGACGCCCGGCGTGACGGTGAGGCGCCCGTCGACGAGACCGACCGAGCGCACGTCGCCGGCCACGTCGAGGGCGAGCGGGCGGGCGTCGAGGCGGGCGATGGCGTCCTCGACGAGCGCGCCGTTGCGGTCGGCCAGCTCCGGGAAGGTGCCGGCGAAGAACTCGTCGACCCCGAGCTCGGCCATGTCGGCGTCGAGCCGGGTCCGTCGGTCGATCGACGTGAGCGTGCCGGGTCCGGATGTCGTCACAGCGCCCCCCTCGGGTCCGTTCCGGCACCAGTCAAACAGGGAGTCCGCACGCCCGCCCGCGGATCGGCTCAGAGCAGCTTCATCTGCTCGGTGCGGGCGGCCCGCTCGGGCAGGGGCTCCCACTGCACACCGCCCCGGGGGCCCTTGGTGCGTACCTCGACGTTCTCGAGCGGCAGCGAGAGGAGGGCGCCCTTGAGGTCGCGCACGCCCAGGCTGCCGTCGGCCTCCCGGCGGGCGACCGTGCCCTCCTTCCAGTGCTCGCCGTCGCGGCGGCGGAACCGGATGCGGTCGCCCTCGGCCAGGCCCAGCTCGGCCAGCGCCGAGGCTGGGAACGGCTCCGGGGTGGCCTTCTTGCGGGAGGCGGGGCGACGGGCGGGGGGCACGGCGGCGGGTGGGTCAGACGGCCGAGGCGGCCGCGTCGACGGTGTCGCGCACCACCGCCATGCGGTCGTCGCCCCACGGCATCGGCATCACGACGGGCACCTCGACGCCGGCGTCGACGTAGGACCGCACGGTGTCGCGCACGTGGTCGGCGTCGCCCAGCACGTCGATGGCGTCGCACATGCGGTCGGACACTGCGGCCACCGCGCCGTCGCGGTCGCCGGCGGCGTGGCGCTCGCGGATCTCGGCGACCTCGTCGACGAACCCGGCGCGCTCGAAGTTGGCGGCGTAGGAGTCGACGACGGCGTAGGAGAAGAGGTCCTTGCGGGCATGGCGCCGGTTCGGCTCGGGGTCGGTGACGCCGACGTGCACGTAGGCGTAGATCGTGGCGTCGCCGCCGGCGCGCACCTGCTCGACCGACCAGGGCACGTGGCTGGCCGGGAGGTAGTTGAGCAGCACGCCGTCGGCGAGCTCGCCGGCGAGGCGGAGCATGCCGGGGTTGAGCGCGGCCAGCACGATCTTGGGGCGCCGCTCGCCGAGGCGCACCCCGAGGCGGAACCCCTTGACCCGGTGGAAGTCGCCGTCGAAGTCGACCTTCTCGCCGCTCAGGCACATCCGCAGCAGCGTGAGGTACTCGCGCATGCGGGCGAGCGGCCGGTCGGCGTGGTAGTCGGCGCCGTGCCAGCGCGAGACGACGGCCGGTGACGAGGTGCCGACCCCGAGCAGCACGTCGCGCTCGGGGTGGAGGTCCTGGAGGGTGGCCGCGCCCATCGCCGTGAGGGGCGGGGTGCGCAGCGGCGCGGCCAGCACACCGGTGCCGAGGGACAGCCCGGGCTGGTCGGCGCCGATGGCGGCGAGGGTGGCGAAGGCCTCGGTGCCGACGGTCTCGGCCACCCAGAACGAGCCGTAGCCTCGTTCGGCGGCCCACCCGGCGGCGGTGGCGCCGGCGGTGGTGCCGAGGGCGGAGAAGCTGGCGAAGGTGAGCCCGAGATCGGAGGCGGGTGCCATGGCGACCGACGCTACTTCCGGCCCTCTGGCCTCACCACGAGCCCTTGCGGGTGAGGGTGTAGTCGTCGCCGCTGCGGGCGGTGCCGACCCAGCTGACCTGGGCGACCAGGCGGAGGTCGGCGTCGTCGATCGAGCAGGCCTTCTGGGGCAGGCGCACGGTGGCGGCCACGCCGTCGGCGCTCACCGCGGAGCCGAGCGACCGATCGCCGGCGCCGAGCACGTCGAGGCGCATGGACACGCCGACGGGTGCGGTGAGGGTGACCTGGAGGACGTTGTCGCAGAACGGGTTGCTGAAGATGTTGGTGAGCGGGTTCGAGTCGTGCCCGACGGTGAACGGGTAGCGGTCGACGGCGTCGGCGGGCACCAGGTTGGCGGTGATCGGCTGGTCGAGCGTCGTGCCGTTCACGCTGTCGCTGCGCACCTCGCAGCCGTTGGCGGGGTCACGGTCGACGTCGTACCAGCCGGGGAGGCAGGCCCGGCCGTCGGTGTTGGGTGCGACGGGGCCACCGCACGGTTGGTAGGGCAGGTCGACGCAGGCGGTGGTCGTGGTGGTGGGGCCGGCGTCGGCCTGCGGGTCGCGCGCGGCGAGGGCGGCGGCGGTGAGCGCCACGGCGATGCCCACGATCACCACGAAGGCGGCACCGACGAGCACGCCGGGCCGGCGGCGCCGGCGCTGGGGCGGGGCGATGCGGGTGCCTCCGGGCCCCTCGGCGGGCGGCACGGCGATGCCCCGTGGCCCGCCGCCGGCGGCCACCGC
>CAMFLJ010000132.1 GCA_945957335.1 uncultured Actinomycetes bacterium
CATCGGCGACGCCGAGGGCGTCGGGATCTTCGAGCAGATCATCTTCGGGCCCCACACCCAGTTCGGCTTCCACGACGTCCTCGACGGCGCCGCCGGCTGACGCGGAGCTCGCGACATGGGGAGCTGGATCCAGGAGAACCTGGTCGACACGGGCAAGCTGCCGCTGTTCCTCTGCGCGATCGCCTTCCTGGTCACGTTCGCCGTGACCCGCATGATCGTCCGGTCGATCAAGGCGGGCACCGGGAACCTGAAGGACAACGTCGTCGGTGGCGTCCACATCCACCATGCCGTGCCGGGCCTCATCCTCATGGTGATCGGCGGGCTCGGCGGCCTCGGTGCCCAGGCGATCGGGTGGCGCTCGTTCGCCGGCGTCCTCTTCGGCATCGGGCTCGCCCTCGTGCTCGACGAGTTCGCCCTCATCCTCCACCTCCAGGACGTCTACTGGAGCGACCAGGGCCGCACGTCCGTCGACGCGGTGCTCCTCGCCGGCGGTGTGATGGTCCTGCTCGTGCTGGGCTACGACCCCTTCGGCGGCCAGAACAGCACCAACCAGGGGCTCGGCCCCGGCCTGGCGCTGATGGCGATCAACCTCGGCTTCTCGGTGATCTGCTTCATCAAGGGGAAGCTCGGCACCGGGGTGATCGGGGTGGTGGTGCCGCTCGTCGCCCTGATCGGGGCCGTGCGCATCGCCCGGCCCGCCTCGCCCTGGGCGCATCGGCGCTACGCCGAGGGCAGCCGCAAGGCCCAGAAGGCGGAGGCTCGCGAGGTGCACTTCGACGCCCGGTGGCGGTCCAAGCTGCGCCGGTTCCAGGACGGCTTCGCCGGGTTCGGCAGCTGAGCCCGGCTCAGGCCTCGTCGAGGCGGGCGAGGAGCTGGTCCCGGATCGACACCCCGGGCTCCCGGGCCTTCCCGCCGGTGGCCCGCCAGCCGTGGCGGCTCGAGTAGAGCAGCGGCGGCTCCTCCAGGCGGCCGAGGCCGCTGGCGGTGATGCGCCCGAACACCAGCTCGTGATCGGCCATCGTCGTGCGCTCGAAGACCTCGCACGTGAACCACGAGATGCACCCCGGCACCACGGGGTGGCCGTCGACGTCGGCGAGGTACTCGGGGGCCACGTAGCGAAACCGGCGGCCCGGGTACGAGAAGTACTGGCCCTCGGTGATCTGGTCGGCGGCGAGCAGCGACACCGTGAAGCGGCCGCTGGCCTCGATGAGCGGCCACGTGTCGTGCTTCGGTGAGACCGACGCCATCACGATCGGCTCCTCGAACGACACCTGCGTGACCCAGTGAGAGGTGTAGGCGCGGGTGGCGCCGTCGTGGCTCGCAGCGACGACCTGCACCCCCTTGATCATCTGGCCGAGGCTGCGCTTGATGGCGGGATCGATCACCCGACCAGTGTGGCCCGCCGCCCGGCCGTCGACGGCGGTCGGGCGGGACGTCGGTTCAGAGGTCGATGTCGGCCACGACCGCGTAGTGGTCCGACGGCCAGACGCCCTGGATCGGCGCGGTGCCGGCGAGGCGGCACCCGTCGACGTGGCCGGCGCCCCGACGGCGGGGCCAGGTGACCATCACGTAGTCGAGGCGCCGGTTGGGGTGCACGGCGCGACGCGGCACCCGTGGGTTGGCCGAGGACCACGTGTCGCCCCGGTCGGCGTTGCCGGCGGCGTCCCAAGCGTCGACCAGCACCAGGCCGGGCTGCAGCGGCTCGGCGGCGCCGGTCAGCCCGCGCACCTCGTCGGACCAGGGCACCGCGTTGAGGTCGGCACCGAGCACGGCGGGGAGCGCCTCCCGCCGGGCCTCGGGCGGGCCGAGGTGGGTGGAGAGCTCGGCCGCCAGGGCGCCGGCCTGGGCCCGGCGGGTGGGGGAGCGGTCGAGGCCGTGCTCGAGGTGGGCGGCGACCGCGAGGAACGGCCCGCCCTCGGTGTCGGGGCGCTCGACCCGTGCGATCAGCACGTGGCGCCACGTGCCCTCCCCGTGCTCGTCGGGCAGGGGCCGGGCCGCCAGCTGCACGAGCGGCCACCGGGCCACCAGCGAGTTGACCACCCAGTAGGGCGCGCCGGGGTAGCGGTCGAAGCCCGCCAGCTCGGCCGCGGTGACGGCGTGCATGCCGAGGCGCTCGGCCAGCCAACCGGCCTGAGTCGCGCCCTCGGGCTCGACCCACGACTCCTGGAGGGCGACCACGTCGGGGGTGACCTCGGCGAGGGTGGCCAGCTGGGCCTGCTGCCTCGACTCCCAGTCGCCGGTCCGGCCCTGGAGGTTCCACGTCGCCATCCTCACGGCCCAGAGGATCGCGGCCCGTCCGCACGCGTGCCCCATCGGGCGCCGTGGTCGGTCCGCGGGCCCGGCGCTACGGTCGGGTCGTGCCCCCCGACGACGAGCTGCTCGGCGACGTGCCCCTCGACCCCGACGACTGGACCGACGAGCAGTGGCAGGAGCACCTGCGCGCCACCGCCGAGGGCCCCGACGACGCGCCGGCCCCGGAGGGCTCCGCCTTCCACCGCAAGCTGCGCAGCTCGGCCGGCGGCACCGTGCTGGGGGCGGCCATGGCCGGGCTCGAGCAGGCGCTCTACGGCGAGAAGCCCAAGGAGGAGGTCGTGGCCGAGGCCGAGTCCGACGATCCCGACGGCGAGCTCTCGACCTTCGACCCGGACGACCCGGGGTCGGCCACCATCCACCTGCACACCGACCCCTCGGGCGACGCCGGCTGATCTCGCCGCTGGCTCCCCGGACGGTCGGGCCGTCCGGCGTCAGGCCGGTGTGCCGGGACCGACCTGGTCGGGGAACAGCGCCTCGAGCGCGGTGGGGGTCAGGGCCGGGGCGTAGAGGTAGCCCTGGGCGCTGGTGCAGCCGAGCTCGACCAGCTGCGCCGCCTGCTCGGTGTCCTCGACCCCCTCGGCGGTGACGTGGATGCCGAGGCGGTGGGCCAGGTCGATGATGCCGGCGGCGATCTGGCGGTCCTGCTCGTTGGTGGTGAGGTTGGTGACGAAGCTGCGGTCGAGCTTGACGACCTCGACCGGGTAGCGGCGCAGGTAGGTGAGCGAGGCGTAGCCGGTGCCGAAGTCGTCGATGGCGACCTTCACGCGCCGCCGGTGGATCCCCGCCATGTTGGCGCGCACGGTGCCGGTCTCGTGCAGCATCGCGGTCTCGGTGATCTCGAGGCACAGCAGGTGCGGCGGCAGGCCGGTGATCTCGAGCACGTCGTCGAGGTCGTCGAGCAGGCCCGCCTCCGCGAGCTGCACCGCCGACAGGTTCACCCGCACCACGAGCGGTCGGTCGGGGCGCGCGGCGTGCCAGCGGGCGGCCTGGCCGCACGACCGGCCGAGGACCCATCGACCGATGTCGAGGATCATGCCGGTCTCCTCCGCGGTCTCGATGAACGCGCCCGCGGCGAGGGTGCCGTCGGTGGGGTGGTGCCATCGCAGCAGGGCCTCGACGGCCAGGAGGCTGCCGTCGATGAGCGACACCTCGGGCTGGAACCACACGTCGAGCTCCTCGCGCTCCACCGCCAGCCGGAGATCGTTGGCGATGGCGAGGCGGCGGGTGACGCTGGCGCGCAGGTCGGCGTTGAACAGGGCCAGCCGGTCGCGGCCGTCGTCCTTCGCCTGGTACATCGCGGTGTCGGCGTCGCGCAGCAGGTCGAGGCCGTCCTGTTCGCCGTCGGTCGCCACTGCGATGCCGATGCTGGCGGTGGTGAAGAGCTCGGCGTCGCCCACCTCGATCGGCGACCGGAACGCGTCGAGCAGCCGCTCGCCGATGGCCAGCGCGGTCTCTGGGCCGTCGAGGTCGCGCATCACCACGACGAACTCGTCACCGCCCTGGCGGGCCACCAGATCGCCCTCGCGCACGGCGGCCGTCATGCGGTCGGCGGCGGCGCTCAGCAGGGTGTCGCCCACCGCGTGGCCGAGCGAGTCGTTCACGTACTTGAAGTGGTCGAGGTCGAGCAGCAGCACGCCCGTGGTGTGCTTCGAACGGCGGCTGACCGCCAGGGCCCGCTGCAGCTCGTCGACGAGCAGCGAGCGGTTGGCGAGGCCGGTCAGCGGGTCGTGGGTGGCGGCGTGGGCCAGCGCCTCCTGGGCCCGCACCTCGCTGCTGGCGTCCCAGAACGTGGAGACCACGATGCCGTTCGGCTTGCCGTCCCCGTCGTGGAAGAGGCGGGTGCGGGCGTCGACCCAGGCGTAGCTGCCGTCCTCGCGGCGCACGCGGCCCCGGTAGGTGGCCCGCGCCCGCGCCTCGGCGTCGGCGCGAGCCTTCATCCGGAGCCGTTCCTCGTCGGGGTGGGCGATCAGGTCGAAGCTCCCGCCGATCAGGTCCTCGGGCTCCCACCCGAGCATCGTGCGCACCGCGGGGCTGATCCACTCGATGCGCCCGTCGCGGCTGAGCATCACGACGTCGCCCGTGTTCTCGGCCAGGAACCGGAAGCGCTCCTCGCTGGCCGCAAGGGCGTCGGTGGTCCGCTGGTGGTCGAGGCCGAACTCGAGGTCGCGGGTCAGGTCGACGAGCAGGGCGGTCGAGCGCTCGTCGAAGGCGTGCGGCTCCCGGGCGTAGATGGCGAGCATGGCCCGGCTGCCGTTGGGGAGGGTGAAGGGCACCGCGACCGACGAGCCGAAGCCGTGCTCGCCGGCTCGCTGGCGCCAGGCGGCGAAGCCCTCGTCGGTCTGCAGGTCGCCGAAGCTCTGGACCGAGCCGGAGCGGATCGCGGCGCCGGCCGGCCCCACGCCCGTGGGATCGCCCTCGGCCCAGGTCACCTGCAGGCCGTCGACGTAGCTCGTCGCCCCTGCGGCAGCGATGCGCACGACCGAGCGCTGCTCGTCGTCGTCGGCCCGGCCGATCCAGGCGAGGGGGTAGCCGCCGGCCTCGACGATGGTGCGGCACATCTCGTCGAGCAGCTGCTGCTCGCCGGCGGCGTGCACGAGCACCTGCATGGCCCGGCTCACGGTCTGCTCGATGCGGGCGAGCTCGTGGCGGTCGGTCTCGTCGACCATCGTGACGACCGCGCCGAGCAGCTCCCCGTCGTCGAGCACCGGCCACGCCGACCCGACCAGCCACCGGGTCGAGCCGTCGGGCTGGCGCAGCTCGATGCGCTGGTCGACCACGGGGGAGCGGTCGCGCAGCGCCATGGCGATCGGCTGGTGGGCGGCCGAGAAGCGCATGCCCTCGGGGGTGGTGGCGTCGACGGAGAGGTCGCCGAACGGGTAGTGGCCGATCACCTCGGCCCGGCGGCGACCGAGCATCTCGAGGGCGGTGTCGTTGGCGTCGACGACCCGGCCGTCGGCGTCGTGGAGCACCACGCCCACGGAGCCGAGCGACGCGATGAGCTGGTGGACCGAGGCCCGGTCGATGGGGCCGACCTCACCCGTGGTGCGGCCCGCGCCGCCGTCCCCGCCACCGTCCGTCGCCGTCACGGGGCACCACGCGGTGTGCTCACGCGCTCATCGTAAGGTACGCGACACGCTGGGTCAGGGGGGCCGAGAGTCCCGAATACCGAGGCCAGGCGGCTCGACCTGCTCCTCGATCGCCGGTGGAGCGCCGGGCGCGCCGTATCGTCACCGTCGATGCACGAGATCACGGTGAGCCCCACCCGGGTCGACGCGCTGCTCGCCACGGTCCGTTCGGGCCTCCTGGTCGAGGACGCCGAGCGCCGGGTCGTCATGGTCAACGACCGCTTCGTCGAGATGTTCGGCCTGCCCTCGGCCGAGGTCATGATCGGCGCCGACTGCGCGCTCGCCGCCGAGGGCGCCAAGCACGACTACGTCGACCCCGACGCCTTCATCGCCCGCATCGGCGACATCCTGGCCGCCGGCGAGCCCGTGCTCGGCGACGAGCTGTTCCTGGTCGACGGCCGGGTGTTCAGCCGCAGCTACGCCCCGGTCCGCGACGAGCACGGCGGCCCTGGCGGGCACCTGTGGCGCTACGAGGACGTCACCGAGCTGCGCGAGCGCGAGGTCGAGCTGGCCCGCTCGAACGCCATGTTGGCGGCGGTCGCGTCGGCCGAGGGCGGCTACGTCCGCGACCAGCCCCACCAGCGCCTCTTCAAGAAGCTCCTCGAGAGCCTGATCGACCTCACCGGCTCCGAGTACGGCTTCATCGGAGAGGTGCTCTTCGACGACGGCGCGCCCTACATCAAGACCTGGGCCTACACCGACATCGCCTGGGACATGGTCACCCGCCGCCTCGTCGACGAGGCCATGGCCAACGACGGCGGCCTCGAGTTCCGCAACGTCGAGACCCTCTTCGGCCGGGCCCTCACCGGGCGTGACGTCGTCATCGCCAACGACGCCCCGCACGACCCGCGCGGTGCCGGGGTGCCCCCGGGCCACCCGCCGCTGCGGGCCTTCCTGGGCGTGCCGCTCTTCGACGGCGAGGAGCTGATCGGCATGTTCGGCGTGGCCAACCGCCCGGGTGGCTACGACGAGGCGCTCGTGTCCTACCTCGACCCGTTCAGCGCGGCCGCGGCCAGCCTCATCCGTGCCTACCGGACCGAGTCGATGCGCCGAGCCGCCGAGCAGGCCGAGCGCGAGGCCCGCCTGGCGGCCGAGGAGGCCAGCGCCCAGAAGACGGAGTTCCTCGCCCGGCTGAGCCACGAGCTGCGCACCCCGCTGCACGCCATCCTCGGCTTCGCCGAGCTCATGGCCGACAGCGCCACCGACGCCGTCGACCGCGAGCACACCGCGGTCATCGTCGAGGCGGCCACGCACCTCACGGGCCTGGTCGACGAGCTCTTCGAGATCTCCCACATCGAGCGGGGCAACATCAGCCTGGCCATGGCACCGGTCGACATGGCGATGGTGGTCGCCGACGCGCTGGCCATCGCCGGGCCCGAGGTGGCCCAGCGAGGTGCCACCCTGACCTCGTCGATCGGTGCGGGCGACATGGTCGTCGACGCCGACCGGGTGCGCCTCCAGGAGTGCGTGCTGAACCTCGTGCGCAACGCTCTGGTGCACGGCGGTCCGAAGGTGGCCATCGACGTGTCGGTGGCCCCCACCGAGGGCGGGGCCCGCCTGATGGTGGCCGACGACGGCCCCGGCATCCCGGCCGACGACCAGCAGCGCGTGTTCGAGCCGTTCACCCAGCTCGAGCGGCGCGGCGAGGGCCTCGGGCTCGGGCTGGCCATCACGCGCTCGCTGGTCGAGGCCATGGACGGCCGGGTCGAGATCCACAGCGAGGACGGTCGGGGCACCACGTTCGTGGTGACCCTGCCCGCGGCTACAGCCCCTTCGGCCGGTTGACGAAGCGCCCCTCGACGGGCGAGAAGAACCAGCCGCCGCCGGCCAGGGTGCCGCCGTCGACGGGCACGTTGTGGCCGGTGACGAACGACGAGAGGTCGGAGGCGAGGAACAGCGCCACGCGCGCGTTGTCCTCGGGCCAGCCGAGGCGCCCGACCGGTGCCCACGACTCCCACAGGTGCTCGTGGTCCTCGTAGCCGGTGAGGTAGTCGACCTGCGGGGTGTGGGTGAGGTCGGGGCCGATGCCGTTGAACCGGATGCCGTTGCGGCCCTGCGACACGGCCATGTCGGTGGTGAACTTGGCGACCGCCGCCTTCATCGAGCCGTAGATCGGGTCCCCGGGGTAGCCGCGCATCCCCTCGACCGAGTGCACGTTGACCACCGAGGCGCCGCCGCCGGCGATCATGCTCTCGAGGAACGCGTGGGTGACCGCCACGACGTGCCAGAAGTTCTGGCGGTACATGGCGTCCCACGACTCGGGGCCCGACTTCCGGAACCGCACCAGCGGCCGGTAGTCGCCCACGTTGTTCACCAGCACCTGCACGTGGGGGTGCTCGGCGAGCACCGCCTCGGCCAGGGCGGCCACGCCGTCCTCGGTGCGCACGTCGACGACGTGGGCGCGGGCCGAGCCGCCGGCGGCGGTGATGTCGGCGACGGCCGCCTCGGCGAGGGCCGGGTCGATCTCGGCGATCTCGACGTGGGCGCCGTGGCGGGCGAAGAGCCGGGCCGTGGCCCCGCCGATGCCGGTGCCGCCGCCGGTGACGACGGCGACGCGGCCGTCGAGCAGCCGGCTCCAGTCGTCGATCGACGGGACGTTCGACGGGTCCTGGCTGGTGGTCATGGCTTTCCCCCTGGGCTGGGCGCGAACGAGGGGCCGGTCACCCGGCCCCTCGTCGCACGATGGTGCTGCCGGTCTGGCAGCAGTTCTAGCCGCTCGGTGAGCGGTGTCAGCTCGCCGCGGCGAGCTGCTTGGCCGAGTTGACCAGGGCCTGGTTGGCGTCGGCGGGGAGCTCGGTGAGGGGCTCCTTGACCTCGCCCACGGTGGGGCCGTACTGGTTGGCCAGCGGGCGCAGCGCCTCGAGGTCGAAGCCGTAGAGCTTCGCCGCGTTGCCGGCGAGGATCTGCTGGACCTGGTCGGGCTGGAGGCCGTTGAACACCTGCCGGAAGTGCTCGGTGGTGTACGGGTAGGTGCCCTCGTCGTGCGGGTAGTCGCTGCCCCACATGATGCGGTCGATGCCGACCTGGTCGCCGAGGCCGGCGGCGATGTCGAGCGGGCGGGGCTGGCTGATGCCGACGTGCACGTTCTGCTGGAAGTACTCGGTGGCCGACTTCGGCGGGACGAGCTCGCCGCCGATGCGCATCTCGCCGACCTTGTTCGAGCGGATGCCGGCCATCAGGTTGTCGAGGCCGGTGAGGAACTCGGGGATCCAGGCGCAGCCGGCCTCGGTGATCGTGAACTTGAGGTTCGGGAACCGCTCGAAGACGCCGCCCAGGATCATGTAGGCGAGGGGGCGCTGCGAGTAGAAGGGGATCTCGAGGAAGTGCACGAGGGGCATGGCCGGGGCGGGCTGGTAGACGGGGCCGCCGGTGCCGCTGTGGGAGTTGACGACGATGTCGTTCTCCTCGCAGAACGCCCACAACGGGTCGTAGACCGGGTCGTAGAGCGGCTTGATCCAGTTGCAGGTGGGGGGCACCGAGCCGACGAGGATGCCGCCGCGGAGGCCGTTGTCGTTGATCCACTTGGCGTCGGCGATGGCGTCGTCGACGTCGTTGAGGAAGACCTGGCCGATGCCGGCGCGGGCCTCGGGGCGGCCTGCGCAGTAGTCGACGAGCCAGCGGTTGTGGGCCTGGATGCCCGCGCGGCGGTGCTCGTACTCGTCCGGCGTGGGGGGCTGGGCGAACAGCACGAAGTTCGGGAAGAACGGCGGGACCGTGTTGGGGAAGATGACCTCACCGACGACGCCGTCGGAGAACTGGTCGCGGTCGCGGCGGTCGCTGTCCCAGTTGCGGACGCGGTCGTCGGTGTCCTTGAGGTCCTTGAACGGGTTCTTGTACTTCTCGCGCCACGCGTCGAAGTCGGCCTTGTACTGGTCGTCGAGGTACTCGCGGTACTGGGCGTGGCTGCCGCCGGCATGGGTGTCGGCGGAGATCACGATGTAGCGGTCGTCGGGTCCCACGGTGTTCTCCCTCAGGTCGGGGTGGCGGACAGCCCGCACC